>JALGZG010000272.1 GCA_025782345.1 bacterium
CTGAGCCTCGAGCTTCCTGGCCTTCGCGAGAACCTCGAAGGCGGTCTCGGTCCCGAGTCTGTTCATACGCTCCGCGAACATATTCCCTCTCCTCTTCTCGGCGTCCCCTGGTCCTTTGTGGCAGCGCGGGGCACGCTACACGCGCATCAACCTCTCGCCACGGACTCCCTCTCATCCTGCGTTCCATGCTTCCTGGAGAGCACTTCGCGCACCGCGGACGCGATGTCGCGCGCCGTCAGACCGAAGTGCTGCAGCAGCTGCTCGTGCTTCCCGGACTCCCCGAAGCGGTCCTCGATGCCCACGATTCTGATGGGCGTCGGCCGCACGGTCTGAGCCAGCGCCTCTGCCACGGCGCCCCCTAGACCCCCTATCGTCGACCCCTCTTCCGCGGTCACCAGTGCGCCGGTCTCAACGGCCGCCCTGTTGACTATCGCCCGGTCGAGAGGCTTGATCGTGTGACAGTTGACCACGCGTACCCCGAGCCCCTCATCCTCGAGTTTCCTCGCCGCCTTCAGCGCCTCGTAGACCATCACTCCGCACGCGAGGATCGTCACGTCGTCTCCCTGCCGGTAGACACCCGCCTGTCCGCGTAGACCGGGCCCGGGATCCTCGCCGCCGCCAACGTGGCCTTCTTGGCCTCGACGGCGTCGGTCGGGACGATGACGGTCATGCCCGGCAGCGTCCGCATGACGGCGACGTCCTCCAGCGACTGCCTCGACCCGCCGGCGGCGCCGGCCGACAGCCCGGCGTCGGCTCCGCAGATATTCACGTTCAGTGAGCCGTAGCAGATGGTCGACCTGATGATGTCCCAGGCCTTCCCCGCCGCCAGCATCCCGTGCGTGGTGATGAAGATGCACTTGCCCGCCAGAGCGAGGCCAGCGGCCGTCCCCATCATGTCCTGCTCGCAGAGCCCGATGTCCAGGAACCTGTCCGGGAAGCGCTTCCGGAACTCGCCTGTGCCGCTCGAGCCCGCGAGGTCCGCGTCCATCACGATGATGTCGACGCCGCGCTCGGCCAGATCGATCAGTCCGCGTTCGTAGCCCCTGTTCGTCGCCTCGGTCTCGACGACGCTGTGATGTATGTCCACCAAACCCATCTCGGCCATATCAGAGATCTCCCGGTGGGACGTCGGCGTTCGTCGCTACGCAAGAGCCTTCATGGCTTCTTCGTAGAGTTCCTCGGTCAGTTTGCGGTCGTGCCACTCGGGCTTGTTCTCCATGAACGGCACGCCTTTCCCCTTGACGGTCTTCGCGTGCACGAGAGTCGGGCGCCCCTTCACGGTGTCCGCCTCGGCGAACGCGGCCTGGATCTGCTCGATGTTGTGGCCGTCCACCTCTATCACGTGCCAATTAAACGTACGCCACTTGTCCACGAGAGGCGACAGCGCCACTATGTCCTCGGTGCTGCCGTCGCCCATCATCATGTTCCGGTCCATGATCGCGCACACCCTGTCCAGCCCGTGGTGCGCCGCGGTCATCGCCGCCTCCCAGACCTGCCCTTCGTGCGCCTCACCATCACCCATGAGGCAGTACACCCGGAAGGTCTTCCCGTCCCTCTTCGCCGCCATGGCGAGGCCGTTCGCGATCGACAGGCCCTGTCCCGGCGACCCCACCGACGCGTCGATGCCCGGCGTTCTCTGCATATCCGGGAACCCCTGGAGCATAGACTTGAGCTTCCTGAAGGTCATGAGTTCCCGGACGTCGAAGTACCCGCGCCGCGCCAGCGCCGCGTAGAGGGCCGGAGAGGCGTGCGCCTTCGAGAGCACGAACCTGTCCCTGTCCTCCCACCGCGGCCTCTCGGGATTCACGCGCATCCTCTCCCAGTAGAGCACGGTCAGAAGATCCACCGCGGAGAGCGACCCTCCTATGTGACCCGAGCCGGCCTCCAGCGTCATCGTCAGGACGTCGCGCCGTATGATCTGCGCGATGTCTCTGAGTTCGTTCGGAGTTGGACTCATGCGTTCTCCTGTTCGAATGTCAGGGCCATGAGACCGGTCGCGTCGTCCAGCTTCCTCAGTGCGGGGATGTCGGTCTTCAGGATGACGATCTCGTTCGTCACATTGACCTTGCCCGCCGAAAGGTGACCCGCCAACGCCTCCTTGGTCTAGATGGAACTTGTACTCGCCATCCTGTAGGAGCATGTTCCCGGCGAGCGACACAAGCTCCAGCGGCTCCGGGAAGAGCGCGGTGGCGTAACGTCCCTGCTTCACGTAGAAACTGAGTTCGGCCTGCTTGAGCATCCCGATCCCCGACAGAACCACACCCGTTCTCACATCGCACGCCACGCAGACGTTCTTGAGAGACTCGAAGATATCTTCATCCTGGTGAAGGCGGACCATGATCAGTCCCTGTTCCTCACGGTACTCCATTCTCAGTTCTTCTCCTCTCAGTCTGATCCTGCCCGGTCCGACGCTGTGCGGGAGGACGCCAGCTGCACGGCGTCCACGATCTTCACGTAGCCGGTGCACCGGCAAAGGTTGCCGGAGATGGCCTCTTCTATCTCGTCGCGCGACGGCGCAGGGTTAGACGACAGAAGTGCTGCCGCGGACATTATCATCCCGGGCGTGCAGAACCCGCACTGGACGGCGCCCGCATCGACGAACGCGTTCTGGATGCAATCGAGCGCGCCGTCCTTGCGCAGCCCCTCGATGGTCGTCACCTCGCGCCCATCG
>JALGZG010000274.1 GCA_025782345.1 bacterium
GGCTCCTCGGCCCGAACACATGGGGCGATCGAGGTCAGGAACAAACCGACCAGGATCGCGAGGAACCCCATGGCTTTCAGTGGTCTCATCGTGCCTCCCCTGATTCACTCTGCTTAGGATCCGGATTCGCCCGGTTCCCAGGTCCGTCCGAACCGCTCTAGAACGCCACGCCCAGCCCGAAGTGGTGGCTGCCGGGCAGAACGGCGTGCGAAGTGTAGCTGTAGTCGATACGGACCGCCTGCCATCTCGCTCCGAACCCCGCCGAAACCCTGTTCGGGTGATTCTGCAAACCCGCTCGAATCGTCACGTAATCGTTTACGTCAGCCTCGACGCCGAAGCAGGTCCTGACGTCCTCGTCGTCCTGCTTCTGCATCTCGAGTGATGTCGTGACACCACCGTAGGGGTCGTACGCCACGCCCGCCGTGAACCACTGGGGCAGGTCCTCCGTGTCGGTCTTGCCCATCTTCGGGTTGTTGATGTTCTTCATGAAGAACCCGAATCGGGTCCGTCCGCGCAGGGTGCCGAGCACGCCCACGTCGAATCCGACGGTGTTGGCCGAACCGAGGTCCTCGCCCGAAACGCTCTGAGCCTCGAACGACAACCCGTAGAGGTTCGCCGCGTAACCGAATGCGACCGAAGAGTGGACGTCCTTCATCAGCGTGAAGCCCTGGCCGAGTGAGATCGTGTACTCCCTTTGGAGATCGACGTCGTTCTGCTCGACCTTGAACATCCTGGCGCCGAATCCAACGGTCCCGTACCTCGTCGGCACCACGGCCGAGAGGGACCCCAGGTCGAAGTACGGATAGCCGAACAGGTCCACGTAGCTCCCGTAGAAGCCGATGGAGGCCTGGTCGGCAAGCCCCGCCGGGTTCGTGAATATGGCTGTCTCATCGTCCGAGACCGCGACGAACGCTCCGCCCATTGCGCGGGCCCTGGGCGACAGGATGAGGTTGTCGAACACACCCTCCGCGTAGGCCGCGCACGGCACGAGCAGGACTCCCTGTCTCTTGCCATCACGTGACACAGGTAGGCGCCCATCGGCACTCTCTTCCCCGCGTTGTCCCTGGCGTCCCACGTCGTCCGCTGCGGACCCAGGCAGATGCCGTCGTAGACAGTCGCCACCTCTCTTCCCTTGAGGTCGAATATGCGCACGGTGACGTGGCTCGCCTTCGGCGCGTTGTAGCGAATCTCAATGGCCTCATCGGAGCCCAGGTCGAGCACGCGGGCCGATATCTCGACGTCCGCGCTCCCGGAGTAATGGGCCTCCAGAATCTCCATGTCAGCGTCGTATCGCGGCGCCAGCTCGTATCCCGACAAGTAGGGCATGCTCTGGTCGTACTGCAGAACGGCGCCCGTCATACTGACGCTGTCGCCGACCGCGAACTGCTCGAAGTTGATGTTGTTGAAGTTCTGGTAGATCTGGATCGACCCGGAACCGTCGTCGACGTAGATGGCGAAGCCCTCGACGCTCACGACGACTCCGGACGTCTGCACGAACAGACCCTCGTTGTCCTCGTGGCCGACTTCGCCGGTCTTCAGCACGGTCGGCTCGGGCGGGGAGAACCCGCGTGCGAGAATCGATACCGAACTCGCGTCCACCTCCGTCGTTGCTCCCGCGCCGGCGCTACTGATGTAGTCGACGATCTCACCCGTAGCCGCGACAAGGTCGCCCTCGAGCGTCGGCTCCGGCATGGGGTCGTACATGAAGACGTTCACTCCGAAGCCGTCCGGCTCCTGTATGTACATGCTGGTGTGATCGGGCTGGAAGACGCCCGCCGGGACGGTCGTTAAGCCAACGGCCTTCACCGTCTCTATCTCTGTCGACCCCGAGAAGCTCTCCATCGGGTTGCCGGCCACGTCGGTCACGCCTTCGATGTCGATCGAGTACGACTCGCCAGGAGTCCGGTCGGTCGTCTTGAGCAGCACGGTTCGTCCGTCGCGCGACAGCACGGCCGAGAGAACATTCACGTCGCCCCCGATGCTGTAGTTGGAGCGATCCTCCGCTTCAGCGGGGTCGACGGGCTCGGTGAACTCGACGAGCGCAAGGTTGTGGCTGACGCCCGGGAGTTTGTTGTCGTGGCCCGCGATCACGGTGGGGGCCAGTTCGTCAGAGGCCGGGTTCTGCTCGCCCGGCGTCGGCGCGACCAGGGAGAAGTCGTCACGGCTGACGTCCGTGTCGTCGGAGGCCTCGTTCCTGGCGAGCGACGTGTGCCAGGGCGGCGGGCCCGGAATCCAGGCGTCGTCGGCGCCTCCCAGTCCCGGAGCGCCCGCGCAGGGGTCCTCGGTCAGGAACACCGGGTCGCGGTACTCGACGGCATCAACGAGATAGGCCATCGTCCGGTCGGTGTAGAGAAGGACCGCTTCATAGACCGGCGTGCCCGCGACAAGCGTGCCGTTGCCGTCGGCGCCGCCGATGAGACGAATCTCCTGCTTCACCGCCGGGTCGCCGTCGTCAGGAGTTACCAGGATCATGGCCTCGACGTCGTCCGGCGACTCGGCATCATCACGATAGGGGTCGACCAGCTCGAAGTCCGGCCACTGCCAGAACACGTAGTAGAAACCCTGCCCATACATGCTGCACATGGCGTCCTTGGCGATCACGATGTAGTCGTCAGCGGGAAGCTCGGTCCCCTCGGGGAACTCCCAGAGATTCGACCCGCCGCACTCACCGGAGTCGTCTATGTCGGTCAGCACCCAGCCGGTCAGGTCGACCGCCTCGCCGCCGGGGTTGTAGAGCTCAATGAACTCCGACCGGTCGAGGAGGTCGCTGCCGCCGGAGTAGGCATAGATCTCATTGATGAGCACCGTGCCGGCGTCGGCCAAGGCCCCCACTCCGATCTGTGGCTGTGCCTGGACGTCGGCAAGGTCGCCGCCCTCGTCCGCGGTCTTGACCTCGAACGAATACGTTCCCGCCGACGCAGGCGCGATCGTTCCCACCAGTGTCACCGTGCCGGGGCTTCCCTGGGTCAGCTCGCACCCGGTCAGCACGATCAGGTCAGACGTAGCCTCGATGTCCTCGTCCTCGAGCATCACAAACGCGGGGCCATCGAGGAGCACGTCGGACGTGAGACCCGAGAAGTCCCAGTCACTCGGCACCCCGATAGACACCTGCGTCAGCTCGCCGGCGTCCGCCTCGAATCCAAACGAGAGATCGGCCACCTCGCCCGTAAACACGCGGTCCGGCTCGAGCGTGACGAATCCGCTCCCGGGACCGGACGACAGCACGTCGTCCCTGCTCCTGGGGAGGATCCCGTGG
>JALGZG010000091.1 GCA_025782345.1 bacterium
CGTTCGCGAACAGATGGTTCGTGCATCGCAGGGAGGTCGGAAGGCCGCGGTCGGTCGGCCCGGTTGGATACTCGTCGGGGTCAGTCGATCAGATGGAGCCAGTCCCTCAACATGAAGGTCATCCTGCCGATCAGGAGGGACACGCGCCCCATCACCGTGTAACCGAAGGACGCTCCGAACGCCACCATCAGGAACCAGATGCCCACCTTGGCCACGCCGCCCAGGGCACCCTTGTGTTCCTTGGAGAAGAAGAAGTAGATGAGCACCGAGAACACACCGAGGATCGCGACGATATTGAGAATGATCTCGCCCGTGCCCGTGCCGCGGAGCGGCGTGGTCATCGTCGCGTGTATCTGGGTGACGAAATCGCCCTGGCCGAACCCGGTGATATTGACGGCCGAGTACATGCCCACTATGAAACCCAGGGACCACCTCGACAACCACGACAGCTTGGGGTAGAACCTGAGCAGCATGAAGATGGCCAGAATGCCCGGGAAGATCCGGATCCACTTGACCGGGTCGCCCTCCAGCGGGAAGAACAGCGGCTGTATCAGCTTCGGTACCAGCGTCTCGTGGTACAGCAGGCACATCCAGTACGCGGCGCCGATGCCGACGAAGAGGCTCTCCACGAACTTGTAGAGCGGGTTGTCCTTGTACAGGAAGCTGTAGATGCTGATAGTGAGGATGGCGGCGACCCAATAGCCCCAGACCACCGATGCCGGCGTTCCGGGAGGTCCGTTGAAGAGCATGTGGAGCCAGTTCATTGCCTGTTCCTCACCTCGCCGTCGGGACGGCTACGCTTCCGCCGGGGCCCGCCCCTTCGACCGCAGCGACAGCAGGTAGACCACGTTGCCGAGCAGGATGAACGCCACGACGAGCGCGTGGACCACCGACTGCGCGTCCATGCCCTTGGTCGCGTCACCCGGATGCCCGACGAGCGTCTCGTACTCCGCGGCGCCCTTGAGACCGCCCAGGAGCCCGGACAACTGGCCGCTTTGGACGTATGGATAGAAGTTCGGCGCGCCGACCGCGGTCGTGCCCGAACCCAGCGCAACCCTGTAGCGACCCTGGACCTGCTGCACCCATTCGCGCGTACCGGGAGTGCCGGCCGAGACCTCCATGACGAAGGCGATGTCGTCGAAGTTCTCGACCTCCTGCATCAGCGGGATCTCGCCTACCGGCGTTCCCCCGTAGTCGCTGGGGTATGTATTCGGAATGCTGGCGCCCATGCCCAGGAGCGTGACGATGCCGCCTGCCATGTAGCCCAGGTTGACGTAGTCGATGCCGTACTCTTTGCCGTACTCCTCGGCGAGAGGCCCAATCGCCGTCTCCACCAGCGGCGGTGACGCCGGCCACAGACACGCGACGACGATCCTGAGGTCGCGCTCGAAGGCGTGACGGATGAACGTGTCGACCATCGGCTGTAGCTCGGGCATCGTGTCGGGGCTGTAGTCAGCGCCGAGCATGACGATCGAGCCCTCCGGAATGGCCTCAATGGCATCGTAGAGCGTCTGCACGGGCGGCGACACGTCGATGGGGAGGCTCATCGGCTGCAGCAGCGGCCACACGACCGCGACGAAGATCAGCGTGAAGATGATCCGCCGGTCGATGTTGCGTATGTCGAAGGGCTTACCAGCCATCGACTACTTCTCCCCGCCGAGGTAGGAACGCTCGATGCCCAGGATGATCCTGAGCCCCATCGCCATGACCCCCAGCGCCGCGCCCATCAGGATACCCCGGAACGCGGCCATGTTCGGATAGGCCATGATCACCTCGGTCATGTTTGGCAGCTGTATGGCCTCGGGCC
The DNA here is from genome assembly GCA_025782345.1 of bacterium. Taxonomy (GTDB): domain Bacteria; phylum Joyebacterota; class Joyebacteria; order Joyebacterales; family Joyebacteraceae; genus JALGZG01. Next base: position 1,808 of record JALGZG010000091.1, read on the forward strand.
AGGATCTGGTCAGAAGCTGCCCGAGCGGCACGCGCCCGAGCATTACGATGATCGCCGCTATCAGCAGCAGGCTCGCCTCCGCCGACCTCAGGCGGAAGGCGCGGTACGCCGCGGACGCGATGAAGAAGGCCAGCAGCGAGAACATCGTGCTCTGGAGAGGCACCTGCATGTTCAGGAACATCCAGTTGAAGGCGGAGCCTTCCTCGATGGTGCCCCAGGGGCCCCCGAAGAAGAACATGACGCCCATGATGGCCAGGGTAGTGATGCTGTAGCCCCAGCCCTCGCGCCGCCTGCGTATCTTGTGGAAGTGAACGCGGATGAGATTACCGACGCCCAGGAGAATCGACGCGGCGATGACGATCGTCCCCCACTGCTTCATCTCCTCCGCGGACGAAGAGACCACGTGGTGCGGCACGAAGAAATCGACCAGCATGAAGATGCCGATCAAGAACGTGATTGCCAGTGGGATCTCTCTTCTCATCCGATGACCTCTGCCGCGCTACGGTACCGCTGTCCGGGCGCGCCCCGTTCTACCACGAAGAGAACCACGCCACGAAGGCGTTGTCCGGGTTCAGCAGGTAGAGAACTACACCCGCTGTCATGATGGTGATACTCAGGACCTTCATCCAGTCGGAGCCCTTGAGCCCGCCCAGGAGCTTCGGCTCACGCGAGAGATACGCGCTGGCCGCGTACAGCTCCTCACCCATCAGTGTGAAGTCGCACGCCGTCACGAAGAACGGCAGCTGCGAGACCATCGCGGTCCCGGCGACCTGAATGGCGCCGGCCTCGAAACCGGTCTCGGCCAGGAGCAGCGACTCGGCCCAGAACGCCCCCATGTACAGGTTCGCCGCGGGCTTCTCCCTCAGCATGATGCCGTTGACCGCGCCCGCGAACGCGAACTGCGCGTCGGACAGGTAGCGGATGTTGTCGGGGTTGTAGCCGTCGGGCTTCCCTACCGCCGCGTGCGCCTCCTTGACGACCTCCTCCGCGGCCGACATCACCACGGCGCGCGCCGTCGGTACGATGAGAGGCGTCTCGTACCTGGCCGTTATCTTGGCCACGTGCGAGAGAATGGTCAGGCTGGCGATGGTCATGATGTTGTCGATCTCGCCGATCCCGGGTACGTAGAGAACCGGGCGGCCCATCTCGGTCGCACGGCCGACGGCCTCCTCGATGGCATTCAGCCCCGGAATGCGCCGCACGAACAGATCGGCGCCGCGCTCGGCGAGCTTGGTGAATACGAGCACCATGCCGAAGAAGACGAGCATGAGCACCAGTACGGACATCCGCGAAGACTGGAAGAAGTTCGCGCGTCCGGCCACCGGTCCAAACGACACCCGCTCCGAGTAGTTGGCGCCGTCGAAGGCGGCTATGCCGTAGTAGTAATCAACACCGGGTTCCGCCGCCTCGTCGCGGTAGCGGGTCTCCCCCGCCGCGGCCGTGCCCAGCGAGTCCCATTCCGCCTCCGCCCCTCCGGACCGCCAGAGCTGATACGAGACCACGTCCTCCGCACCGCCGCCGTCGTCCGGCGACAGCACCCACGTGAGCTCTATCTTGTCTCCGGCGTCGCTGTTGTCGACGTAGTCGCGGGCCGAGAGGCCGGTGACGGGAGCAGGTGGGATAGTATCGAGCGGCAGGGCGGCAGCGGTGTCAGGCTCGGCGTCCTGCGCCCACGCGCAGGCGGCCAGCAACACTACCGCCGAGAAGGAAAAACAACGTAGGAGCTTCATCGTCATCGCCGCGTTCATGAACGAGTGGAGCCTTCGGTGGAGACCAAGAACAACCGAAAAAACAGGGGACGGACTACGCGCCGAAGATGCCGCGTATCTGACCCACCCAGTCGATCAGGAAACCGACTCTTCCAATCAACAAGGAGATGCGGGACATGACCGTGTAGCCGAACGAGGCCCCGAACCCCACCATGAGGAACACGATACCGACCCTGGCCAGTCCTCCCAGGATCCCCTTGTGCTTCATTGAGAAGAAGAAGTACGAGAGCGTGCCGAGAAGCCCGATGACGAGCAGGATGTTGGTCAGCGAGACCACGCCGGCGCTCGAGATGAGCGACAGCACCAACCAGCCGCCATACGCGATGACCGCTGAGACGACAAGAACGCCGACCTTCGCCAGCGGGTTCTTCGCGCCGAGATTCCGCTTGACGACCAGCAGGTAGATCATGGCGGCGAAAATGCCGACGGCGAGCGCCAGGTTGGTCATCGCCGCGAAGGGATCCTCGACTCCCGCAACGGAGAGCGCGTTCGCGCGCAACTGCTCTATGACGCGCGCCTGCATGACCGGCGAGAGCCCCAGACCGGCGTAGCCGCCAACATAGATGCCGAGCGCCCAGCGCCCCACCCAGGCGATCTTCGGGAAGAATCTGGCGTATAGCAGTACACCCAGCAGACCCGGAATCAGCGCCATCCACCAGAGGAAGCTGCCGAAACCGATGGGCTCACCACCGATTTCCAGCAGGAAGACCGGCGAGAAGACGTTCGGATGGATGTAGTTGAAATAGTAGATGACCAGATAGTAGCCGGCGGACACGCCGACCACGAGATGCTCGGCGAACTTGTAGAAGGGATTATCCTTGTAGAGGAAGCTGTATATCGAGAGCGTGAGAATCGCCCCGATTGTGGTCCAGATGAAAGTCACCTTCTAATCCTCCGGGAATCCCCTTCGTGTCCGCGGTCACGGGATGAGCCCCGCCCGCCACGCCTGATCCTCGCCTAGGACGCGCCCCCGCCCTATGGCGTCTTCTTGCGCCTTGAGATGAAGTAGGCGGCGTTGCCAATAGCTATGAGAACGATGATGAGCAGATGGATAACGGACTGCGAGTCCATACCTCGCACGCCCTGATCAGGATGCTGAATGAGCCCCTCGTACTCGGCGGCGCCGCGCATGCCGCCCAGAAGCCCCACCAGCTGGCCCGCGTCGAGATATGGGTAGAAATCGGTAGCCATGACTGCCGTGACGCCCGCGCCGACGGTCTGCCTGTAGGGCTGGTGCGCGTAGTAGACCCACGCCTCCGCCGCGGACCACCCGGCCAGCGAGATGACCAGTGGGATATCGTCGTAGTTCCGGACACCCCGCATCAGAGGCAGGTCGTCCACCGGTACGCCGTAGGCGTCCGCGGGGAAGACGTTCCTGACGTTGATACCCATCCCTAAGATGACGGCCGAGACCCCCGGCTGGAATCCGAGGAAGGCGAAATCCTCGCCGTAGACGGCGTCGTACTCCTCCGCGGCGTTGAGCACGGCGCGCTCCGCGAGCCCGTAGCCGGCAGGGTGCAGCGTCATCACGACGACGTTGACGTCCTTCGCGAAACAGTGGCGGAGGATCGCCATGGACATCGGCTCAAGCTCCGGAAGCGTTGCAGGAGCGTAGTCGATGGACAGAAGCAACGGGGCCGCATTGGGCTCGAGCTCATCGACGGCGTCGTAGAGACTCTGTACAGGCGGCGTTATGACCACAGGGAGACCCAGTGGCAGGAAGAACGGGATGGTCACGGCGATCGCGATCGCCAGGAATATCCATCGCCTGTCTATCTGAAGCACCTTCTCAGCCCAGGACATCGCTACCTCCGAAGCGCGGCAGGCCGCGCGCAACCACGCGGACTAGTCGCCGCCCCCCATCCAAGCTCTCTCAAT
>JALGZG010000392.1 GCA_025782345.1 bacterium
GTGAGATGCGCATCCCCGCCTACAAGGTGCTCAGGCACCTGGCTGATCTCAGGCGCATGGGTTTCGTGGTGCTCGGAGCGAGCGCGTCGGGCGAGCCGCTCTGGAGTGCGGCTCAGACACGCGAACGGCCCCGCGCGTCCGGAGAAAGCACGAGACAGGCCGAAACCGGGAGTGTTAGTGGCCAGGACTGAGACAGAAACGCGCGAGACCGCGAGCGGCGCCGGACGCGAGGGTGGACGATCCGTTCTCGTAGTCGGCGGCGACATCGCCGCGCTCGAAGCGGCACTCGATCTCGCCGACGGAGGCGCCGAGGTTCATCTGGTCGAGAAGGCGCCGTTCCTGGGCGGCTCGCTCACGCAGCGCGCGACCTTCCCCGATTCCGGTGTGCCGGCATACTGCCGTGCCATCTCCATGATCAGAGCCGCGCGAAGCCACCCTCGGATCCACGTGATGACCTCGACCGGCGTATCTGGTGTCTCCAGTCTCGAGGAGGGATTCGAGGCGACACTCAGGACGGGCCCGACGCGTGTCACCGAGGACTGCGATGACTGCGGGGCGTGTGTCCTCGTGTGCCCGATCAAGCCGTACGACAGCTTCAATGAGGGGCTGACGCTCCGGACCGCCATAGACTGGCCGAGCTCGCCGTTCCACGAGGCCAAGCCGAATATCGAGCGCGAGACGCCCGCGTGTCAGGAGGCGTGTCCGGTTCACATAGACATCAGGCGCTACGTCGGGCTCATCGCGGAGGGGAGCTACCAGGAGGCGCTCGCCGTCGTCCGCGAGCGCAACCCGCTCCCGGCAATCTGCGGAAGGGTGTGCAATGCAACAGGGGGCGGCAGGACCAGCCGCTCTCGATCGATGCGCTCAAGCGGTTCGTCACCGATCACGAGGTTACGCTGCGCAGTGAGGGCAAGCTAGCCTGGCCCACGCCTCCCAGGAAGACGCGGAAGGAAAGAGTCGCGGTCGTCGGCGCGGGGCCAGCCGGGCTCACGGTAGCGCACGATCTTGCGCTGGCGGGCTTCACGCCCACGGTCTTCGAGGCGTCGCCGGTGCCCGGCGGGATGCTCCATCTGGGTATCCCCGAGTACAGGCTCCCGCGTGACGTCATAGAACTCGAGGTGGACTACATCAAGAACCTGGGAGTGGAGATCCTCTACGACACGCCGGTCGGCCCCGACCTGACGCTGGAGGACCTCAAGAAGAAGGGGTACAAGGCCATCTTCCTCGGCATCGGCGCCCACAAGGGCCTCAAGCTCAAGGTGCCTGGCGAGGACGAGTTCGAGGGGTTCATGGACTGCATCGTCTTCCTCCGACAGGTCAATCTGGGCAACCACGAGAAGCCGGGCGACAAGGTCATTGTCATAGGCGGCGGCAACTCCGCCATCGACGCGGCGCGCACGGCGCTCCGCGTCGGGTGCAAGGAGGTTCACATCGTCTACCGGCGCTCCATCAAAGAGATGCCCGCGAACCCGTGGGAGATCGAGGCGGCTCAGGAGGAGGGCGTCAAGATCAGCTACCTCGCCGCCCCCGCCCGCATACTTGGGGAGAGGGGGAAGGTCGTCGGGATGGAGTGCGTGAGGATGCAGTTGGGCAAGCTGGACGCGAGCGGGAGACGCAGGCCCGTGGCGATCGAGGGCTCGGAGTTCGTCATCGACGCGGACGTCATCGTCCCCGCCATCAGCCAGCGTCCCGACATCTCCTTCTTGCCCGACGACACCGAGCTCAAGATCTCCAGATGGGACTCGTTCGTCATCGATGAGTCGAACGGTGCGACCAACGTCCCGGGGATCTTCTCGGGTGGCGACGCCGTCACCGGGCCCTCGACCGTGATATGGGCCATCGAGGCCGGCCACCGAGCGGCCAGAGGCATCATCGACTACCTCGCGGAGTGACATGAAGAAGCCGAAGTTCATACCCGAGTTCGACGACATACCGACGCTCCGCGCGAAGATGCCGGAGCTCGCGCTCGAAGAGCGCCATCTGAGCTTCGCGGAGGTCGATCTTGGTTTCGACGAGGAACTGGCTCTCGCCGAAGCTGCCAGGTGCCTGAGCTGCAGGCGCTGCATCGGGTGTGGCCTGTGCCTGGCGGAGTGTGACCGCGACGCCATCGTCTACGACCAGAAGCCCGAGGTCGCGACGATCACATTCGACGAGGTCGTGATCGCGACGGGTTCTTCCTCCTTCGACGCGTCCAGGAAGCCCGAGCTCGGGTATGAATCCGGCATGAACATCGTCACGACGGCTGAGCTCGAGAGGATGCTGAGCCCGACCGGGCCGTACGCCGGACTGCCGCTCCGGCCCGGCGACGGCACGTTCCCCAGACGTATCGCCTTCGTGCAGTGCGTGGGCTCCCGCGAGGAGGGGATCGGCGCGGACTACTGCTCGTCTACCTGCTGTACCGACGCGCTGGAGTTGGCCTCCAGCCTCCGTGAGAAGCTGGATGACGTCGCCGTCACCATCTACCACAGGGGAATGCGGCCGGTCGGACGCCGCGGGGAGGAGCTCTTCCGCGCTGCCGAGAGGGGTGAGGGCCCCGCGCTCGTCATGGCGATGGTGACGGGAGTCGCCGGAAGCGATTGCGAAGGCCCCGTGACCGTGACGTACGACACCGGCGCGGGCGACACGGAGGAGGGATTCGACCTCGTCGTTCTGTCGGTCGGACGCGGCGCCTCGGACGCGACTCACGGCCTGACCCGGCGGTTACGTATCGATGCGAACAAGTTCCGGTTCGTGTCCACCGACACGCTTCTGCCCGTCGCTACGAGCGCCGAGGGTGTGCTCGCCGCGGGCTCGTGCGTGCGTCCCGTCGATCACCTCGGCGCCGCGAACTCGGGGGCGGCCACCGCGGCCGTGGCATCCAGAAGCGACGACTACATGAAATCGGGTGAGGCGAGAGAAGAGGAGGCCGCGAGCTCTGCTCCGGACGAGCTCAGCGGGACACCGGCCGGCACTCCCGTACTCGTCTGTGTCTGCGAACAGGGCCTGAGTGTCACTGCTCTCGATCCGGGAGAACTCGCTCGCGAGGTCGGCAGGCTTGACGGCGTCACGCTGGCGGTCAGTCTGAGGTTGGCCTGCGGCCACGATTCTCTACGCCGCCTCCGTGATCTTGCCGGAGGCCTGAGCAACGCCCGCGTTCTTGTCGTCGGATGCTACCCACGCACGCACGGCGCGCTCCTGAAAGAGCGGCTCGCGGCGCGGTTCCCCTCGGCGGGTGAGGTCAGCGTGGTCGGCGTCGGCTCCGGACTGACTGCGTCCGAGGTCGCCTCACGAGCAGGGGAGGTGGCCGCGCACGGCGTTCCCGTCACATTGGTCGAACCCTCGGACTCGCTGGGAGGAACGGCGCCGCTCGATATCGCGTCGGATCCCGATCTGCTCGCACGGTGGAGCGCCCTCGCGGAGGGCGTGTCCTCCAATCCGCTTATCGATGTGCGGTTGAATTCGACGGTCTCCGCGATCGAGCCGGCTGAAGGGGGCTTTGTCCCGAAGATCGACGGTCGCGGCTCCGGTCCGACGGTCGCACACGGCGTGCTGATCGTCTCCACCGGTGCGACCGACTACACACCGCCCGGCCGCACCGGTTCAGGAAGCGGTTCCGTCCTGACACAGGCGGAGCTGGCAGCTTCACTCGGCGCTGGGGAGACCGGTCGGGGAAAGGTCGTGATGATCCAGTGCGTCGGGTCAAGGAACGACGAGCATCCGTACTGCAGCAGAACGTGCTGCGCGGACGCGCTGCGAAACGCCCTGCGACTGAAACAGGAAGATCCCGGGTGCGAGGTGACGATCCTGCACAGGGGCATTCGCGTGTGGGGGTTCGACGAGGAGCTCCTGTCGGAGGTCATCGACCAGGGCGTCGACTTCGTCGAGGTGACGGACCGGGTCGAGGCCCAGGTCGAGGTCACGGAGGGCGGGAAGCCCGCCGTGAGTGCCACCGGCACCGGCGGTGAGGCGGTCGCTCTTGAGCCCGATCTCGTCGTTCTCTCGACGGGAGTAGAGCCGTCCGCGGCGACGGCCCAGCTGGCCGGGATCGCCGGAGTGGATCTCGCCTCCGACGGTTTCTTCACCCGCACAGGCGCTGTCGCGAGCGCCTCGGGGGGCGTCCACGTTTTTGCGTGCGGCCGAGCCTGCGGGCCGGCCGCCGTGCATGAGCGTGTCCTGCAAGCCCAGGCCGCTGCGGGCAAGGCATGTCTGCTATTGAAGAGGGGGTACGATGAAGCTTAGAGAAGTGGCTGCGATTCTGGAAGCCGCGTTCATCAGCGGTGAGGAGCAGGGCGACATGGAGATAGTCAGCGTGTGCGCGTCCGATCTCATGAGTGACGTGCTCGCGTTCGGCGCGCCCAGGGTTCTTCTTCTCACAGGACTCACGAACGTGCAGTCCATCATGACCGCCGACGTCGCCGACGTCGCGGCCGTCGCATACGTCCGCGGTAAGCGGCCCGAGAACGGCACCGTGGAGCTTGCAAAGCAGAAGGGCATCCCTGTTCTCGCGTGTGACCTCGCCATGTTCGAGGCCTGCGGCCGGATGTTCGAGGGTGGGCTTCTCCCTGGAAGCAGCGTCGAGGAGTCGCAATGAGCGGCGAGCGCGACATCGTATTGAGAGAGCAGTTCAGCGTCGCCGGCCGCGACTTCGGACGCGCCGGCACCGTGTCCACCACCATCAAGTCGATGCTCAAGCAGATCGGTTTCCCACCGGACGTCATCCGCCGCGTCGCCATAGCCACCTACGAAGCCGAGATGAACGTCGTGGTCTATGCCGACCGTGCGACGGTGACGTTCGAGGTGACCCCCGCGGAGATAGTCGTGACTCTCGAGGATCAGGGGAGAGGCATAGCTGACATCGAGGAGGCGATGCGGGAGGGTTTCTCCACCGCCACCGATGAGATCAGAGAGATGGGTTTCGGAGCGGGCATGGGTCTCCCGAACATCAAGAAGAACTCAGACGATCTCAAGGTGACATCGGAGGTCGGTGTGGGGACGACCGTGCGAATCAAGGTGCTGGCCCATCAGTGAGGTTCTACGATGGCGATTGAAAAGTACTACCACGCGCACGAAGTGAATCGGGAGGCGTGCGACGGCCGGATGGAGTGCCTCCGCGCCTGTCCTACTGACGCCATAAGGGTCAAGGACGGCAAGGCACACTTCATCAGCGAGCTCTGTGTCGATTGCGGGGAGTGTCTTAACGCGTGCCCTCACGGGGCCTTCGTTCCCCTTGCCGACACGCTGGAGGGCACACCGAGGAAGGGCAAACTCCGCGTGGCGGTGCCCTCGCCGGTGCTCTACTCTCAGTTTCCCTCGGAGGCCGGCCCGAGGAGGATCCTCCGCGGGCTCCTGCAGATAGGCTTCGACCATGTCTTTGATGTGGCCAAGGCTTGTGATTGGGCCACCCTCGCAACCCGCTTGTACTTGAAGGAGCACACGGGGCGGTGGCCCGTCATCTCCAGCTTCTGTCCGGCGGTTGTCAGGCTGATACAGGTGAAGTACCCCGAGCTCACCAAGAACATCCTGCCGCTGCAGGCTCCCAGGGAGATAACCGCCCGCGAGGCGAAGAGGAAGCTCGCCAGAGAGAACGGGATCTCCGAGTCGGAAGTGGAGGCCGTCTACATCACGCCGTGTCCCGCCAAGGTCGTGTCGATTCGGCAGCCCGCGGAGGGAACGAGGTCCTTCCTGGACACGGCGATCGCCATCTCCGAGATCTACCCCGCGCTCAGGGAAGCCGTTTCCGAGCCCGATCACGAGATCAAGGACGAGCTCTTCGAGGACATCACGTACGGTCCCGGCTGGTCCAGCCTGGGCGGGATCACGGGGCTTCTCGAGACGAAGAGGTGGATCGCGGTCTCTGGAATGAGCGACGTCACGAAGCTCCTGGACGACATCGAGAACTCGAAGCTCAGGAACGTCGAGTTCATCGAGGCCGCCGCCTGTCTGGGTGGGTGCATAGGTGGGTCACTGGTCGTGGAGAACGTCTACGTTGCAAGGAGCAGGACGATCAGGCTTGCCCAGAAGTACGGGCACAACATCGCGCGGCACGAGCATCGCGCGGAGCGGCTGTACCACTCGGGCTTCTTCAGTCTTGAGAGTCCCATTGCTCCCAGGCCGCTCAGTCCGCTCGACCCCGATATCGCCAAGGCCATCGCCAAGGTGAAAGAGCGGGACGAGATCTACGCGTCGCTGCCCAAGATCGACTGCGGAGCGTGCGGCTCTCCGACCTGCATGGCGTTCGCGGAGGACGTCGTGAAGGGCTACGCGGAGCTCTCCGCGTGCGTAGTGAGCGCGGCGCGGGCGGCCCACTAGCGGCACCTGGATCTGCCGATATGGAAGCACCAGGCGGCGTGATGCACGGCCCGGGGCATCACACACGGGCCTCTCGCCCTGGCAGCGGGCGTACGCCCGGCCGTGCCACCCGACGCGGCTCCCGCCGGTCCCCACCCGATCACGGCTGCCCAGAGCGCTTGACCGGTCACGTCCCCGGTCTTAGACTCGCCTCTCGCGCCGCACCGGCGTGGCCACAGCAACCATGGACAAGGAGCAAACGATGAACTGCGTTCGCGGGAAGAAGATCTACACGGGCAAGAAGGTGGTCAAGGACGCCTATGTGGTGTTCAACGGGAAGAAGATGGTGGGCGTATCGAAGGAGAAGAAGGGCAAGCTCCTGGGCAGCTTCGCTGTGGTGACGCCGGCGTTCGTCGACCCGCACAGCCACATCGCGATGATTCGCGCGGGAGAGCCAGGCGCGGAGGCCGAGGCCAACGAGCACATGGACTCCATCCTCGCGGTCCCCGACGCTCTGGACTCCGTTCAGATGGACGACTCGGCGCTCAAGGACGCGATCGAGGGGGGCGTCCTGTACTCGTGTGTGTTGCCCGGGAGCGGGAACATCATCGGCGGGCTCTCGGCCGTCATCAGGCACTACGCGAAGAACACGACGGACGCGCTCGTCGCGCGCGCCGGGATCAAGGCGGCGTTTGGTTACAACCCGATGTCGACCGTGGACTGGAAGGGCAAACGGCCGTCGACGCGCATGGGCGCGCTGGCCATCCTCCGCTCGAGACTCACTGATGTCTCGCAGAAGATGGCGAAGCACAAGAGGGCCAAGGGCGCGAAGAAGCAGGAGGTTACGTTCAGCGCGGAGGAGGCCGTGCTTCGTGACGTGCTCTCCAGGAAGCACGTGCTCCGCGTGCACGTGCACAAGATAGACGACATCGCGGCTCTGCTCCGGATCGTCGACGAATTCAAGCTGAAGGTGATCGTCGAGCACGCGTGCGACGTGCACGAGCCCGAGATCTTCGCCGAGCTCAAGAAGCGCCGTATCCCCGTTCTCTACGGACCGATCGAGTCGCTGGCATACAAGGTGGAGCTCAAGCACGAGAACTGGCGCAACATCCGCCATCTCATGGAGTCCGGTGTCGAGTACGGGCTCATGACGGACAACCCCGTCAATCTGACGAGACTGCTCTTTCTGCAGACGCGGTGGTTCACGCGGCTGGGCCTCTCCAAGCAGGAGGCGATCGAACTGGTCTCCCGCAAGAATGCGGAGCTGATAGGCCTCGGCAACATCCTGGGGACGCTGGACCGTGGCAAGTGGGCATCGTTCACGTGCTGGAACGGGGACCCCTTCGACATCACTTCCTATCCGATTGCGGTGTACGGTGAGGGAGAGCTGCTCTTCTCAGAGTGAGCGGACGGTGTTCGAGCGGACGGCGTTCGAGCGGACGGGGGGCGCCCGGCCCGCTCCCCGAGGGAGGACCGTGAGCCCGTAGGAGGACCATGAGCGACCAGCGGAAGGCCTATCTCCACGCGATCTCGGCCGTGCTGCTGTGGTCGACGGTGGCCTCGGCCTTCAAGCTCTCCCTGAGGTACCTGGACTACGCTCAGCTTCTTCTCTACTCGTCCATAGTAGCGACGCTCTTCCTGGGTGTCGTCCTGGCTGCCAGGCGCCGACTCGGACGCATCTTCCCGTGCTCGCGGCGGGAGTGCCTCAAGTCCGCGGGGCTGGGATTCCTCAATCCGTTTCTCTACTACGCCGTGCTGTTCAAGGCCTACGATCTCCTGCCGGCTCAGGTCGCGCAGCCGCTGAATTACACATGGGCCATTGCTCTGGTGCTCCTCTCGATACCCATCCTCAAGCAGAGAATAGGCGCGCGGGACATCGCCGGCGGGCTTGTCAGCTACGCCGGCGTTGTGGTCATCTCCACGCGAGGGGACGTCTTCTCGTTCAGCGTGGCGAGCCCCCTCGGGGTGTCGTTGGCACTGGGCAGCACCGTCGTGTGGGCCCTCTACTGGGTCTATAACACCAAGGACGACCGCGACCCAGCCGAGCGGCTCTTCCTGAATTTCGTGTTCGGGCTGCCGTTCATCCTCATCTACACTCTCGTGTTCTCCGACATCCGCGTGGAGAATCTCCTTGGGTTCGCGGGGGCCGCGTACGTTGGAGTAGTCGAGATAGGTGTGGCGTTCCTGTTGTGGCTGTCCGCTCTCAGGCTGTCCGAGAATACTGCCAAGGTAAGCATCAGGGAGTTCGTGGGGGAGGAGATCCTCCCGGCGACCGTCGTGGGGCTCGTGCTGGTTGTGGCTGGAATCGCGCTTCAGAGGGTGGGGAGAGAACGCCCGCGAGGCGCGCAATAGTGAGCGACGTCCGGGGCGGGTCTGAATCTGAATAGCGGTGGTGGATTCCACCGGCAGTCCGGGCCCACGGTGGTTGCGGATCTCGGCAGCCGGTGCGCGAGCGGAGCTGCCCGCGGCGAACGGTGGCACAACAACGGGGGTGACATGGCCGTACGGAAACTGATCACGATAGACGAG
>JALGZG010000017.1 GCA_025782345.1 bacterium
GATACCTGCGATCTGCAGCGCCTGACGGCGCCCGCGCAGTCAAATAGGCCCCAAGATACGGGCCCATTCAGCCTGTTACTGTATCAGACGCGTTCCCCTGTGTAAAGGGCGCAGCCGGGCTCTCAGTGTCAGCAGGACCTCAGGCAAGCTTGACCAGTGAACCGCTGAAGTCCTTGACCCTTGGGGGCTTCTTCCCCTTCCCCGCTGAGATCGTGTGGCCCTCCTCGCGCAATCGACGGGTCTGCACCCTGACGCCGCCAGGGAACTTCGGATTCAGGCTGCCGTCGTCCTTCACCACGCGCCAGTACGGGGTGATGCGCTTCTTGCCCGCCGCCCTGTCCTCCTCGGCCGCCTCGGCGGCGATCCGGAGGAATATCCCGGTGGTCAGAGGACAGGTGATGTCAACGCCATGCCCTCGCGCGAGGAACTCGCGAATCTGACCCACTGTGATGAGACGCCCCTTGCGCGCCTTTCTGATCGTCGAATCGACATCCCGAGGCCTCGGAATGAGCATTGTCTCGCACTTCCAGTGCAGCCGGCCCTTGGCGGTCGGACGTACGATCTTCGGCAGGTCTTTGTCATCGCGGAGCTTCGCGCCCCAGCCGTCCTTGGGTTTCCACTTCTTTGACGTCATGAGATCCCCCGTGCTCACGGAGTGGGCTCCGTCCCCTCGTTCAGTATCCCAACAAATCGTTCATAGACGAACACGCGGTTTCGGCGATTGCCGGTCGTCTCACGGACGATCCCCAGGTCAGCCAGGCGCTTCATTGACCCGGCCACTGTCGGCCCTGAGAGCCCCGAGCGCTTCGACGCGACTGGAATGGAGATAAGGGGCGCCTTCCGAAGCTGCGCGTGAATCCGCAGCGCCGAACTCGCGGACCTCCCAAGCGCCTCGATGCGCTTCCTGTCTTCGTCGAACAGCCGCAGGATCGCGTCCGCCGCATCGCTTGCTTGCTCGGCAGTCTCAACCACCCCGGATAGGAAGAACTCCACCCACGTTTCCCAGTCGCCATCGCTCCGGACCTTCTGGAGTAGATCGTAGTATGTCTGACGGTATCTTTTGAAGTACAGGCTGAGGTATAGCAGGGGGTGGCGCTGGGCTCCCTCTGCGCACAGGAGTAAGGTAATCAGCAGCCGCCCCAGACGCCCATTGCCATCAAGGAAGGGGTGTATTGACTCGAACTGAACGTGCGCCAAGGCTGCCTTGATCAGGACAGGGGTCTTCACCGGGTCGTCCTGGAGGAACTTCTCAAGAGCACCCATGCAGTCGATGACCATGTCCGGCGGCGGCGGAACGAAGACCGCGTTCCCTGGTCGCGTCCCGCCGATCCAATTCTGGGAGCGGCGGAACTCCCCCGGCGTTCTCTCGCTGCCTCGCCCTTCCGACAACAGGACTCCGTGGATCTCACGTATGAGCCTCAAGGAGAGAGGGAATCCACCACCGAGACGTTGCAACCCGTGTTTCATTGCAGCGACGTACTTCGACACTTCCTCTACATCGTCGAGGGGAACTCCTGTAACCTGCTCGCTTTCGAACAGGAGCAGCTCTGACAGAGAAGATTGTGTACCCTCGATCTGTGACGAGAGTACGGCTTCCTTCCGGACATACATGTAAACGAAGAGTGAGGTCTCGGGCAGGACACCGGCGATCCCGTCGAGTCTGCCGAGCGCTCTGTTGGCCCGGTCCCTCAGGTCCTGCATGCTTCCGCTGAGGCTGAGCGGAGGGTCGGGCGGCAGCGGGTCGGGCACGAACGCGCTGTAGCTGTCGCCACCTGTTGAGAAGTCGATGTGGCGTCCCGTGGTTCTCGTGCGGGTCATGGCGTCTCCTGCCAGGGGGGCCATGGAGGGGTGATGGGCTACCGAACTCTATGTGGCTAAGCTTTCGTTGGGCAACTCGCTAATAAAGATTAGGGGGTCTTTGTTTCGTATGCAAGCAGCAATCTGTCGGTTGTTCTAGGAAAGCACGGAATATCCTGTGTTCTGGCCCATCCACGCAGGCCCGTGTTCAATACATGAACACACGCGCCCTGGCACGCGATCGGGTGGCGACACCTGCTCAGCACTCAAGTGAACCCACGTGGGCTACCCCACCACGCCCAGTTTCCGGAGCCTGTCCCCGTCAGCGTTCGAGACCCGCACCCTCATCTCGAGGGCCTCCTCGCCGTCGTGTTTTGACAGAACCTCCCCCATCTCGTAGACGGTCGATATCAGCCGTCCCTCGCTGTAGGGAATAGTGACGTTGAGGATCTCCTCCTTGCTCTCGACAAAAGCGCAGATGGCCCGCCGGATCTCCTCCAGGCCCTCACCGTTGACCGCGCTCGTGAACACGGCGCCGGGGTACACCCGCCCGAGCCGCTCGAGCCCGTTTCCATCAGTGAGCCGGTCGATCTTGTTGAACACGAGCCGCGTGGCCTTCTCCTTGACCCCCATGTCCCTCAGGACGGCGTTGGCCAGATCCATGTAGCGTTCACAGTGCGGTCGCGAAACGTCTACGACGTGCAGAAGCAGGTCGGCGGCGGCAACCTCCTCGAGGGTAGCGTGGAAGCTGACAACCAGGTGGTGAGGCAGCTTCTTGATGAGCCCGACCGTGTCAGTCAGGAGTGCCTCGTGCCCACCCGGAAGCTCGATCTTCCGGGTGGTCGCGTCAAGGGTCGCGAACAGAAGGTCCTCTGTCAGAACGTCAGCGCCGGAGAGCGCGTTCATGAGCGTGGACTTGCCCGCGTTCGTGTACCCGACCAGCGCCACGCGCACCATATGAGATCGCCGCTTGCGCTGCTCCTGCCGGTCGATCTCAACCCCCTTCAGGACCTTCTTGAGCATCTTGATTCTGACCCTGATGCTGCGGCGGTCAGACTCGAGCTGTGTCTCTCCCGGGCCGCGCGTGCCGATACCGCCGCCCAGGCGCTGGAGGTGGTCCCACAGTCTCCTCAGGCGGGGCAGCTCGTACTCGAGCTGCGCCAGCTCGACCTGCGCGCGTGCGACCTTCGTCCGTGCCCGCCTCGCGAAGATGTCGAGAATGAGTTCGGTCCTGTCGATGACCTTGATCTCCATTGCCTGCTCGATCTCCCTGCCCTGCGCGGGCTTCAGGTCGTCGTCGAAGACCAGGATGTTGGCGTTGTGCGTCGCGGCAGCGGCCTTGATCCTCTCGATCATCCCGCTTCCGATGTATGTCTTCCCGTCCAGCCGCGTGCGGTTCTGGACGAAGCGGTCGACCACCATGGCGCCGGCCGTCCGCGCGAGCTGGGCCAACTCATCGAGCGACTCGTGCTCGTCCTCTACCCTTGTGTTGGGCAGACTCACGCCGACCAGAATCGCACGTTCATCTTTCGGTACGAATTTCCTCTTGATGACAAACCTCCCCGTGTATCAGGAGTGGGGCTCATCGCAGCCAGGACCTCGAGCGACTGCAGCCGTGGACGCCCAACGGCTAGAAGTCCAGGTCAATCTCGATGTCGTTCGCCTTGGGCGCGTTGAACGTCCCGTTCTCGGAGAACCTGAAGACGCGCGACATCGCGCCCTTGCTGAGCCTTACGCTCCCCTTGAGGCGCCACTCGTGCTCTTCGCCATCCAGGAGCTTCTTGAGGTTCTTGTCTATCCCGCCCCAGACAATGATGAAGGGAATCCCCACCTCGATCACACTCTCAGCAGGCACGACGATGGTGTCCGTCTGCAGCCCGGTGGCCACCTCCGCGTTGTCCAACAGAACCCGATACTCCAAATCGCTGATGTCGGCGCCGAACCCGTTGGGATTCTCGACATCCAGCAGCAGGTTGAACGTCAGGCCTTCGGTCGATATCCCTCTGAAATCAACGCCGGTCATCGTCACGGCGGGCTCCTCTATCTGCGAGCACGAGGTGACTGCCAGAAGGCACATCAGCAGAAGTACCGGCGCCAGTACAGCACGTGGTTCCCGAATCATGTGTCCGACCTCCCCTTGAGCAGCTCTTCGAGTTGCGACAGTAGCTTTCCGACAGCGTCCGCGACCTCGCGGGTCATCTCCCCACCGAGCGCCGTCGTCGCAGCCTGAACGGCCAAAAGCATCACGTCGGCGCCGGTTTCGTCTTTGAGCACCCTCATGAACATGGAGAGGGGCGCCGCGTGCGTGCCCATCATCAGTCCCTCAACGTCATCCGCCGTCGCCGCTCTCACTTCACCCGGGCTCCCGCCGAAGTCGGCGGCATCGACCAGCACCACCACGTCCGGGTCGGCCCGCCGGATCGGCGCCACGTAGTTCTCGGGCGCCTGGGCGGCGTCGAAGACGACGTCAGGATACCGCTCTCGCAGCCTCTCGGCGACGAGCGAACCCGCGCCGTCATCGGCCCGGAGCGTGTTGCCTATCCCGACAACGACGACCTTGCCGCTGGCCAGTCCATCGAGGTTGAGCACGCGGAAACCTCCCTTCTCCCTGAACGATTCAACCACAGGCCGGGCTTCAGTTCCAGAGGGACGGCCCCCAAACCCCATTGAAACGCCCCGGATGCTCTGCTAGTGTCGGGCACTGAGGCATCGTCACGGGGCATCTCCGCGGTTACGGGACACCTTCACGGCCACTGTGCCTCTCAACAGCCTCGTGGATCCGCGACATCGCCGTGGGGCTCTTGAGACTGGGACGCTATCCAAGGACCGTTACATGGCCTTTGCGCTCGCCGGCAAGATAAAGGGACGCTCCGCCTGCCACTTCCTGAGGGAAGGCGAACAGATAGTCGGGAGGGCAGCCACCTGTCACGTCAGGCTGCCCGACTCCTCCGTTTCCCGCACTCACGCGAAGGTAGTGTTGGAGGACGGCAAGGTGACCTTGACGGACCTCCAGAGCAGCAACGGCACCTTCGTCAACGGCGCGCCCATAACTGAGCCGCGTGAGCTCGAACTCGGTGACGTGGTGGCGTTCGCGGACATCGAACTTAAGCTTATTGAAAGCACACCCCCGGCGGAGACGATGTTCTCCCAGAACGGCAGCTCGATAGAAAGCTCCTCCGTGACGCTGGAGGAGATATTCGGCCCGGCCGGCGGCGCCGACGAGCGGACCAATCTCTTCCGGATCCTCGCGGAGGCCGGGGAGATCCTCGCGACTCATCGTCCCCTCGATGAACTCTATGAAGCCATCCTCGACCTCGTCGAGAAGGTCGCGACCTGCGACAAAGCGGTGCTTCTTCTGATGGAAGAGGGCAAGGAAGAGCCGACCGTCACGGCGTCCAGACTCAAGCCGGGCGCGGCGGAAGGTGAGCTGGTACTGAGCCGCACGATGGTCCAAAAGGTGATCGAGCAGCGCTCGGGCCTTCTGACCAGCGACGCACAGCAGGATCCGCGGTTCAAACAGCAGCAGAGCATCGTCTCACAGGGCATCCGTTCCGCGATGGCGGCACCGCTTTTCGACAACGAGAATGTCATAGGCATCCTCTACGCCGACACGAAGGACCCGGCGTTCTGGTACAACCG
>JALGZG010000258.1 GCA_025782345.1 bacterium
GAAGTCCTTGCCGAGGTCGTCCTTCATCCGCTTCTCGAGGTCGAGCGATCCCATACCCCAGTAATCGCCCGCGGGCCGGAGCTCCACGGTGTCGTCGTCGATGTACAGATACTGGGGCTCGGGCGCTATGTTCTTGAAGACGATGAGGTCGTAGCCCGCGTACTTCAGCTCGGGTCCGAGATGACCGCCCATGCTCGAGTCGGCGTGGCCGTTCGTGGCGGGGGAGATGCAGCCGAACCCGATCTTGGAGCCGACCGGAGAGAACGCACCGGTCAACACGCCGGGCGCCACAATGAAGAGATTGTCGGGTCCCAGGGGGTCTGCGTCTCTCGGGACCTCGTCGTAGAGGATCTTCGAGACGAAACCGCGCGCCCCCATCCACTCGCGCGCGAGCACAGGGTCGGTCGCCGTCTTCTGTATGCTCCCCGTCGCGAGGTCTATGCGAAGAGTCGTGCCTCCAAATCCGTCCATTTTGGTCCTCGGTTTCTTCTTTGGTGTCGAGTTATGTCGCGCTACCGCGTGTCCGCGGTAGGCGTCGTGTCCGCGGTAGGCGTGGACGCGTTCTAGTCCACGGCCACGATCGCCCCGGTGTTGCAGACCTCCGTGCACTTCATGCAGAAGTTACAGATGATGGGAGTGGGCAGGTCCGCGTGTGTGAAGATGACATCGAACGGGCAGGCCTCGACACAGATGCCACAGTTCGTGCACTCGTCCTCATGGATGACGTACGCGTCGCCCTCGTGGTGGATTGCGTTGACCGGGCACGCCTCCTCGCACTTGCCGCACTGCACGCAGAGCCTCGGCACGAAGTAGCCGGGCTGCGGGAACTGCGCCTCGATCCCGATGGCCGCCTTCTTCGGATTGATCTCGTTATAGTGCGTGATGGCGCAGATCTGCTGACAGAGCTTGCAGCCCGTGCACTTCTCCTTCGTGATCTTGATCTTCATTGTGCCTCCGTTCGGCGGATTCGACGGGTGCGGAGCTCCAGCGTCTCGGTTTCGTCGACGTCCCGCAGGACACCTTTCATGCCGTCGAGCGCGGATGCCATCACATCTTGCACGAACGTTTTCAGCGGGACCTCTTTGCCGTTGACCAGAAGCCGCGTCGCCCAGGTCTGCTCGGCAGGCTGCGCCGACAGTCTCTCTATGAGATCGCACAGCTCGGACGTCTGGTCGGCGGAGAAGGCCGGCCCCTTGTATCCGTCGGGCGCGCTTCCAACGACCGCGACAACACCAGCGAGAGATGCGACGTCCAGGTCGCCGCCCGTGAGCGCGATCTTCTTCCCGGGCGTGCTCTTGAAACCCTCTGCCAGAACGATGTCTCCGGGCAGGGCCACGCGGAATGAGAGTTCCTCGACGCCCCTGCCTGCGGAACGGTAGGCCATCGTGTAGTCGTCACCCGTGAGCGCCGTCACCGCGGCGCCGGCGGCCCGCATGCGCGCCGTGTCGGTGTCCTCCGCCTCGAGCGTGGCTTCGACGTGTGTGTGCTTGATGTATGCGACCGTGCGGCCCCTGCTCGTGAGTTCGCGCGTGATCCCCTCGAGAAGAGAGGTCTTGCCGGTGTCCTTCGCCCCGACTACCTGAATCCAGAAGCTCGCCATGTTGTTCTCCCGTTACGTGTCGTGAGCCGAGCGGTCAGTAGCGCAGCGCGAGCGCCGCGGCTACACCAGCTGCTCCGGAGCCTGCCGCGGCGATTCGGTACGCCAGCCAGCGCCCCGTGCTCCAGGTGGCGATCGGCCGCGTGAGGTACGAGGATAGCTTGAGGCCGGCAAGAGCGGCGGGGAGTGCCAGGACGGTGGCTACCGGACCCTGCACGAACATGTAGTTGACCATCTTATCCGGCATCGACCAGTAGGGATTGTGAAGCACGTCGCGCGCGAAGTAGGCGAACGCGACGAACGAGACGAACGTGAGTGCCGGTGAGAGCACGAGCACGCTCCGTGTGTCCGCTCGGGCGAAGGCCCACACGCGTCGTCCGAGCACGAGGAAGATGACGCCGATGGCGGTGAGAATAGCCGCTCTCGGGATGCTGTTGGCCCACGCAAGTTCGCCCAGCCCGAGCTCGGCAAGTCCCCAGATCGAGCCGAACAGGACGATGCTGGCAATGATGAGGTGCTTGGAGTTCATCGGAGTTCTCCTCTGGTCAGCTTGCCCGTGTGTTCGTACGAGTGGGGCGGCGTGGCCTGCGCAACGCCATCCGGCGGGGCCGTGGCGACCCCGGAACCATCTATCTTATCAGAAGAGGATTGAACCGTAAAGCAGGTGAGGAGAGTCTATCGGTAGAGGGCCTTGATGACGCCCCACGTGACGGACTCGACCGGTGAGTTGCACGGCGGGCAGCCCTCGTCGTAGGCGCCGATCGATTCGGTCCATTCGTTGTTGGCAGGAAGACACGGTGAGTTGGCGCAGAGCGTGTAGTCGCTCTCCGCGAGGCCGCAGAGAAGCGGGTCCTCGAAGAGATTGAGCTCAGGGCTGGCACCCGCGCACAGGGAATCCGCCCCGCTCTCGTAGAAGCAGCAGTGCGAGATGATGGGGCCGGGACTGTCGCAGTCAATGGACGATTCGCTGTTGTTGAAAGCGAACACGGACCGAAGGACCTCGCTTCCACCCGCGCCTGGCGGGAACAGCTGGATTACAGGACGCCAAGCGGCCCCGTTGCCCACGAACGTGCAGTCGCGGATGTGCGACCGCGCAGGCGCGAGGATAGACACTGCACCTACGCTATTCTCCAGGAACGTGCACCCCTCGATGGTCGCGGTGCTCCCTCCCCTAATGTCGATGGCGCCGCTCCCCTGGAAATCGTCTTCGTTGTCCACGAAGATGCAGTTGCGCAGCGTGACATTGGAGTAGTTGTTGATTACCAAGGCGCCGCCGCAGCAGCAAGCCAAGTTGTGTTCGAAGGAGCAGTCCTCGATCAGCGTGTCGCTGTTCCACAGATAGCCGGCGCCGCCCCAGCCCTCTATGTGCATATCGCCTTCCGCCAGGCAGTACGTGAATCGGCAGTTCCTGATCGTCGGTGATGAACCGTCGCATAGGAGTCCGCCTCCGTTGTAGGCGAAGCCGTTCGCGACCGTGAATCCATCGACGACTGCGAGGGGAGACTCGCCGCTCATGAAGCCGAAGCCGCCCGCGTGGAGGTCGATGATCGTTTCGCTCTGCCCTGCCACTGACGCCAGAACGATGTCCTTCCCACCGAACACGAGCCAACGGTTACCCGGGCCGCTGTAGGTTCCAGCGTACACGAGCACCGTCTCGCCGGGCGCAGCCGCGTCCAGTCCCTCCTGAATGGTCAGGAAGTCCCCGGTGCCGTTCACGTCGACGTCGATGGTGTCGGCGGTGGCCGGGAGTGCGCAGAGAGAGCAAAGCAGAAGAGCGATCGGTGAGATGCGTCGCATGGACGTCTCCTCCCAGGGAAGGTCTCGCAGGAGAGCGACAACTGTCAGTCTACACGATAGATACTGGAACGGTCAATAGTGATGAACCGTAAAGCAAGTGAGGAGAGCCTATCGGTAGAGGGCCTTGATGACGCCCCACGTGACGGACTCGACCGGTGAGTTGCACGGCGGGCAGCCCTCGCCGTAGGCGCCGATCGATTCGGTCCATTCGTTGTTGGCAGGAAGACACGGTGAGTTGGCGCAGAGCGTGTAGTCGCTCTCGGCGAGGCCGCAGAGAAGGGGGTCGACGAAGAGGTTGTCGTCTTCGGAGGAACTCCCGCAGAGGGAAACCGCCCCGCTCTCGTAGAAGCAGCAGTACGAGATGAGGGGGCCTTCTGTGAGACAGTCAATTGGC
>JALGZG010000054.1 GCA_025782345.1 bacterium
GGGGACCCCAATCCCCCTTGACTCCCCTGAAGCGGCATGCTACTCTCCTAGGGTTCGTTCTCGGGCGGGAAAAGGGCCGCTTCGCTAGCACTTCAGAGATACCAAGATCCCCGAA
The DNA here is from genome assembly GCA_025782345.1 of bacterium. Lineage (GTDB taxonomy): Bacteria > Joyebacterota > Joyebacteria > Joyebacterales > Joyebacteraceae > JALGZG01. The sequence goes on from JALGZG010000054.1 coordinate 116, forward strand.
GGAGGATGTAATGGCGGCAAGTTTCAGTGAGTTCATGGACCACGTGAAGGCCAAGAACCCGGCGCAGCCGGAGTTCCACCAGGCGGTGGACGAGGTAGTCGAGTCGATCTGGCCGGTTCTGGAGAAGCGTCCGGAGTACCGCAAGGCCAAGGTCCTCGAGCGGGTCGTCGAGCCCGAGCGCGTCATCATCTTCCGCGTTCCGTGGGTCGATGACAGCGGCGACGTCCAGGTCAACCGCGGTTTCCGCATCGAGATGAACAGTGCCATCGGTCCGTACAAGGGTGGCCTCCGGTTCCATCCGAGCGTCAACCTCGGCATTCTGAAGTTCCTGGCCTTCGAGCAGGTCTTCAAGAACAGCCTGACGACGCTCCCGATGGGCGGCGGCAAGGGCGGTGCCGACTTCGACCCGAAGGGTAAGAGCGACAACGAGGTTATGAGCTTCTGTCAGAGCTTCATGAGCGAGCTGTTCCGTCACATCGGCCCGAATACCGACGTGCCGGCCGGCGACATCGGCGTCGGCGGTCGCGAGATCGGCTTCATGTTCGGCCAGTACAAGAAGCTCCGCAACGAGTTCACAGGCATTCTCACGGGCAAGGGTCTCAACTGGGGCGGCAGTCTCATTCGTCCCGAGGCGACCGGCTACGGCTCGGTTTACTTCGCGGCCGAGATGCTCGGCACCCGCAATGAGACGCTGGAAGGCAAGACCTGCCTGGTCTCCGGCGGCGGCAACGTTGCGCAGTACACCATCGAGAAGGTCCTCGATCTGGGCGGCAAGTGCATCACGTGCTCGGACTCGAGCGGCTGGATCCTCGACGAGGCCGGGATAGACCGCGAGAAGCTCGCGTTCCTGATGGAGCTCAAGAACGTCAAGCGTGGGCGCGTCAAAGAATACGCTGAGAAGTTCTCGGGCGCCGTCTACACGCCGGTCGATGCGAGCCTCGATCACAACCCGCTCTGGGACGTCAAGGCCGACTGCGCCTTCCCGAGCGCGACGCAGAACGAGATCAACGTGAAGGACGCCGCGAACATGGTCAAGAACGGCGTCTATCTGGTCTCGGAGGGCGCGAACATGCCGACGGTCCCCGAGGGCGTGGCGATCTTCCTCGATAAGAAGATCCTCTACGGTCCCGGCAAGGCCGCGAATGCGGGTGGCGTCGCTACCTCCGGTCTCGAGATGAGCCAGAACAGCCTGCGCCTCTCGTGGACGCGTGAGGAAGTCGACCAGCGCCTGCAGGGCATCATGAAGGCGATCCACAAGGCGGCGTTCGAGACCTCGAAAGAGTTCGGGGTCGAGGGCAACTACGTCGCCGGTGCGAACATCGCCGGTTTCATCAAGATAGCCGACTCGATGCTCGATCAGGGCGTTGTCTAGGAACGGTAGTGCTGCAGTGAGACAAGCGCTGCAGTGAAGTGACTCGAGGGCGGGCCGCACAGCGGTTCCGCGCCGAACGCGAGGCGGCGGAGGGTTTACCTTCTGCCGCCTCGTTGTGTACTGGAGGGCCGGTTGCCGTGTGAGGTGCTTGTCGGGTGTGTGGCGGCTACTCCGTGCCGTGCTCGGTGAGGCTGACCCCTGGTTTCAGCACCACGCCGTGACCGGTCTTTGAGTTCGCGGCGACGTCCAGCGGTCGATCGAACGCCAGGTGGCGCACGTGAGTCGTCTTCGATTCGACCGGCTGCGCGGCGAGCCAGGTCTCGTCGATGAATGCGCCGGGGCCGCTTCCGCTGACCGTGAAGTAGCTGACTCCGAAGGATGTGATGTTCTGGAAGAAGTGGGTACCCTGCGACGGTTCCACCTTGATGTCGGGGAGCTCCGTCTCAACGATGCAGCGCGCCCTCGAGATCTGAGTCCACCGCACCGGTATGCCCAGCCACGGATCGGCGCTGCCCCAGCGGCCGGGGCCGATAAGCAGATAGGGGCGTCCCGCCTCGGCGAGGCGCGCATTCAGGGCCCCGATCTCGGCCGCTGTCTCGGCGGACTTGCTGCGGTCGAACGTCTGCCTGTCCACGTAGACAATGTCGCGAATGTCCCCGATGTGCCCGTGGCCGAGCGCGCCGTCGGAAAGCACGATCGCGCCCCTCGGTTCGATCCCGCCCAGGTTGACGTCCTCGAACTCGCCGCCGAAGACCATCGGGCGGATCTGCAGGAACGCGAACTCGTGTCGCACGCCTGCGTCCGTGCTCAAATTGACCGCGAACTCGATCTCCGTCTGGCAGGTGAATCCGGCCTTCCCGATCTCCAGAAGGAAGCGGAGCGTTTCCGCCAGCGGGAACGAGTCGCCACCGAGAACGCCGGCCATCGTTACAAGTCGCGGCCCAGGCCGCCCCGTGCCCTCGTAGATACGGTCGTTCGCAGCCGAGTATGTGGACGCCACGTGGCCGAGCGTGCCGTGCTCCTCCGCGACGTCCAGTCCCAAGAGGGCCAGGTTCGCAACCGGCGAGTCGGCCGCGCTTCTGACCGGCGCATCGCTGGCCAGGTCCAGGGCGTAGAACTCGCGCTGCGCGTTGTTCAGGTAGTCCTTCGTTGAGGAGAACTGGAACAGCTTGTTCGGGTGGGCCGGTGAGAAGCGCACGGCACGTCCGCCTTCGACGACCATTCTGCCAAGGCCGAGGGCCACGGACGCGATGCCGTTCTCGGCCTTCATTCCCTTGACAGGGTAGAAATCGTAGGAGCGCGCGACACCTGCCAGGTTCGGGTAGACATAGTCGCCGTGTCTCCGCCCGGCGATCTGCTGGATGATGACACCCATCTTCTCTTCCTCGAGCCGATTCGGCGTCGATTCGATGTAGGCCTTGGAGTCGGAGGAGTAGGTCGACGCGTACACAAGCCTGATCGCGCGGCACAGCTCATCGAGGCGGACCTCGAGGCTCGCGTTCGAGTTCGGGAGCATGTAGGTCTGGTAGACGCCTGCGAACGGCTGGTACGATGAGTCCTCGAAGAGGCTGGAAGAACGGACCGCCAGGGGGTAGCTCACGCGCGAGAGAAAGGAAGCCAGCTCGTCCCTGGTCTCGTGCGGCAACTCCGCCGCCAGGAACGCCTCGCGGATTCTCTCGTCGCTCTCCTCCTCGAGCGCGAACGAGGTCAGTCCCGATTCGCCCATGAACTGGTCGAACACGCCGGTGGCCACGACGGCGCTGCGCGGAACCTGTACGTGTACGTCGTCGATGCGGTCCTCGATGTCGTAGGCGTTCAGGAGTGAGTTGACGAACGCGAGGCCGCGCCCCTTCCCGCCGAGAGAGCCTGCGCCTATCCTCGAGAAGGTCGTCTCCGCCTCGAACGTCTCGCTGGAGAACTCTTCGACCAGACCGGCCCTCGAGCGACTGCGGTAGGTCCGGATCGCCGACAGAAGGTAGTCGCGCATCGCGGACGGGGTCGTGAACTCGTCGCTCCTTATCGGCTTGATGGCCTTGGCGAGGTCGAACTCCGTTCGCGCCATCAGCCAGGTGGAGAAATCGTTGCGGTTTGCGTGAAGCAGGAGAGACTCCTCAGGGACGCTCTTGACCGCCTCGACGAGACTCCGGAGGTCATCGGCCCGAGCGATCTCAACTGCGTTCTCGTTGCGGAAGACGAAGTCACCAAACCCCAGGTGCTCGCGCATGAAGCCACGGACGTCGTGCAGAAGCGTCCGGGACGTCTTGCGGCAGAACGCGGCGCCCAGCTCTTCCGCCCTCTTCGCGATCCCGGCATCGCTCGACTGGATGAGAACAGGCGTGCCCGCGTCCTGGTTCTTGACCATGCGGGCGAAGTCCAGTCCGGCGGACGAGTCCGGCTCTCCTGCCCTCGGGAAGCGCGCGTCGGAGATGACGCCGAGTAGATGCTCGCCGCTCGTCTGGAACATGTGTTCGGCTTCCTCGTACGTGGAAGCCAGCAGCACCTTCGGGCGAGCCCGCATGCGCATCAGCTGCTGCATGCGGTTGACCCCCTCGGCCATGAGCGCCTGCGTCTGCTCCATGATCTCGCCATAGAGCATCGGCAGATACGCGGAGTAGAAGCGGATCGAGTCCTCAATGAGAAGGATGTGTTTGACGCCGGCCAGCTCCGCGTCGTGCGAGGCGTTTATCAGGTCCTCGGCCCACTTGATGACCGCAAGGAAGACGCGCGCGTCGCCGAGCCACACGAAGAACCTGTCGACGGCCTGCCGTTCCGCCCGCTCCTTGAGGACGGCCAGCTCGCGCGTGTCGTATGCCATGAGAACGACCGGTAGCTCCGGCGCCTGCTCCCGGCACTGCCGTCCAAAATCGAAGACGTCCATCTCTCCGACTCGGGGCATTGTGATGACAAGATCGGGCTTGGTGTCGGCGAGCTCCCGAACGGCCTCCTCGGCCGTCGAGACCCGGATGATGGTGGGTGTGGAGCTCAGGTTGAGCTCCTGATACTCCGAGAAGAGCATCTCACCGAGATTGCCGTCTTCCTGGAACGTGAACGAGTCGTAGAGACTCGACACGAGGAGGATGCGGCGCACCCGCCATGGCATGAGGTCCGAGAACGGAACGTTCTTCCGCTCGATCCTCCCCGCGATATCCTCAAGCGCGCGATACTTCATGATCTAGGCCTTCTTCAACAGGATCAGTCGGTTCTTTGGAGAGATGAGAGTGTCGTAGTTCTCCTTGAACTTACCGTAGTCCTCGACGCTGATGCTTCGCTCGTTGACCGCGATCGACCGCTTCCAGACTACGGAGTGCTCGTCCTCGTGTGATTCGCAGGTCAACTGGAACACGGCTACCGGTGTGATCAGCATCACGTCTTCGGGGAGCCAGACCACCTCGTAGCCGTCCGGCAGCGACACGTCGGCCTCGATGTCGCTTCGGAATTCGCACGGGAACTCGAATGCGTAGCGTCGCTCCGCGAGCGACGGGTAGATCCCCATCGAGGCGAACGAATGGGGGAACGGGGGCAGGTGTACGATCATCATGTCGCCCTGCGGCACCGCCAGCTCCTTCGCCTGGATGTCCTGGAAGACACGGACCGGCTCGGTGAGGTCAGTGAGGTCCGAGTGCGAGTAACCCGCGTTGGTGGCTCCCGCGGACACGACGTTCGCGGCCGTGTCGAACACCTTCTGCTCCTCGGATGGCGTCGCGTCCTTGAGATCGCGCCGTGCCTTCCTGTCGAAGTAGCCCGTAAGCTCACAGGTTGCGCGGACCTCGGCGCTTCCATCGCTGTCGATGGTTATCACCATGCTCTTCCGAGCACGGTTCTCCGACGCGCGGAAGCCCGGGACCTGCACGAGCTCGCCCGAGCCGTCGTCCCTGACCACGAGCGCCGTGTTTCCGCGTCCCCATCGCACGAAGCCGTAGGACACGTCATCCAGGAACGGGTCGAG
>JALGZG010000104.1 GCA_025782345.1 bacterium
GGACCCGGCAGGCCTGCGCGGAGACCGCCGGCCAAGGAGGTGACGCGATGGCAGGCGCGAAGACCGCTGTTCAGTGAGGTCGGACTTCCTGAGGACGACCCTCCGATCAGTGCATGAGAAGTAATGCCAGGCGCAAGGGTTACGCCGGCCTGGCATGGCAGTTGGTCCATGACACAAGGGGGTTCGCCATGCGATTCCCCACAGCAGTTGCCTTCGCCTCAGCGCTCGTTTTAGTTCCTTTCCTCGCACTAGCCTCGACCTGGCACGTGCCCAGCGAGGCTCCCACTATCCAAGCAGGCATTGACTCGGCCGCGGTAGGCACCGCGTCGGCACTTGCCGACAGGGGGCGGGCAGGATGAGTACTCAAGACAGACTCAGACTAGCGGGGATCCGGGAACTCGCCGGGCTGGTGGTCGGCCAGGGGTTCCTGAGGCGGGCCGCTCTCAATGTGGCCGGCTCGAGGGCGCACAGAGTACCACCAGGACCGCCCGCTCCAGGTGCGAAAGGACATCCACAGCTATCTGATGGCCATGCTGCACGGCGTTGACCGTGCGATCGAGCGAGGGTCCGTGTCAAGGCACGCGGTCAAGCGCCTTGTGGACGTGTTCGTCGGGAACGTGCTCCTCAGACACGATGAGGACGCGGATCTGGTCGCTCGTCTCGGGTTCGTTCCCCCCAAGTTCATCCTCGTGAGCCCCACGGGCACGTGCAACCTGCGGTGCGTCGGCTGCTACGCCGAGAGCGATCCCGGAAGCCACGCGAGCCTGGACTTCGATACGTTCGACAGGATCCTGACGGAGAAGCGCAAACTCTGGGGGTCCTACTTCACGGTGATCTCGGGAGGCGAGCCGTTTCTGTGGAGGGACGGTGAGCGAGATCTTCTCGACATGGTATCGAGGCACGACAGCGACTTCTTCATGGTCTACACGAACGGCACGCTGATAGACGACGAGACGGCCAGGCGGATGGCGGAACTCGGCAACATCAGTCCCGCCGTCTCCGTGGAGGGCTTCGAAGAGGAGACGGACGCGAGGCGGGGTAAGGGGACGCACAGGAAGGTACTGGCGGCTTTCGACAACCTCCGGAAGCACGGTGTTCCCTTCGGAGTGTCGGTGACACCGACGAGGGACAACTGGGATGTCATCACAAGCGACAGGTTCGCCGATTTCTATTTCGATGAACAGGGCGCGATCTACGGCTGGTGGTCGCTCCCGAGAATCGTGTGGAGATGCTGCGGCGGCTGCAGCGACTCGTTCGGGAGCGAAAGGTGTTCATGGGGGACTTCTGGAACAGCGGGCCAACCTCCTGTGGCTGTATATCCGCGGGTCGTAGCAGTGGTGGGTACCTCTATATCGACTGGAACGGGAACATCACTCCCTGCGCGTTCGTGCCCTATTCCACGGACAACATCTACCGGATCTACTCGAGCGGGGGGAATCTGAACACGGCACTGGACTCACCGCTGTTCAAGCGGATCCGGGGCTGGCAGGATCGCTACGGGTTCACTCAGCCTGCCGAGGGAGTGGACAACTGGCTGTGCCCGTGCGTGATCCGGGATCACTTCGCCCTCCTGAGAGATGCGGTCCTGGAGACCGGGGCCACGCCCATCAACGAGGAGGCGGCTATCGCGATCCAGGACCCGGAATACTGCCGGCGCATGGTGCAGTACGGAAGGGACATCAAGAGATTGACCGATCCGATCTGGGAAGAGGAGTACGTTGCTATCGGGCCGGGAGAAGGAACGGCCGGCGAATGAGCCGGAGCGATTTCTCATACTCCAAGAAGACACTGGCAATGGCTCAGAGAATGTCGGGCGCTCAGCCTCGTGCTCGCGCGGCTTCACTCACCTACTCGTAGCCCTCCACTTCGACCACCGTCCACTGGGAGTGGCTCCGACACTCTCCGCCGCTTCCACCGCGACAGCTCCTTCATCTCCCTGACCCGCCCAAGCTCCTCCTCCGTCACGCCTGCTGCTCTCACCACCCCTCTGCTCAGCCCTCCCGCCAGATAGTCCAGTCCTATGTCGACCTTGCTGTAGCTTATCCCCAGCGCATACTCATCGCTGATCCCTCTCATCATGTCCGGTGATGGCGCTTGCTGTCGAATTTCACCCGGCACCCCGAGGTACCGGGCAAGCTGTTGCACTTGGGTCTTGTACAACCCGATCAGCGGCTGGTTCGGAAGATCATCCACTCCGTCCTTCACGAACCAGCCCACCTCCCACTCGGACCGGTTGGCGCCTCCGAGCAGTAGCCAGTCCTGGGCTCTGGCCTTTGACTCCAACACCTCACGGCGATAGCGATGCCTGGCGTAGAACAACTCTTCTGCGTACCGGTTGACGGACCTGAGTACTGAGCCCCGAGGTCTGCGGTCTCCGACCCGACCTCCCCCCGCTCGCAGCGACGACACAAAGGGGGTCTCCCCGGCCATCAGGTGATACGATCTGTACATGAACCGGTTGATGAATGGTGACAGTCGTGTTATCCGCATCCCCCACGAAGCATAGATGCCCCCGTCACTCCTATCCGGTTCGATATTCTCAGTCTCCAGTTCGATTCCCAGCCAGTGCGCTACTTGTCCAGCACTGGATCCTCGACCCCACTCACTGTCCCGGTCGTAGAGATACATCGCATGAACAGAGCTCTCACCCAGTGACCGTG
>JALGZG010000114.1 GCA_025782345.1 bacterium
CATGACCCTGGAAACCTCCGTCCCTGCCTTGTTGTCGAAGAGAAGCATCCTGCCGTTGGGCAGTATGGTCGGCTGGTGCTGCTGCCTCCACATCCCGGTGAGGGCCCAGACGACTGCCTCCTTGTTGGGATCCACAACCGCTATCGTGTCGAGCATCAGGACGGAGATGAGAAGGTTGCCGCCGCGGAACGCGGGTGACTTCCCCCCGAGCCCGCCGTCCAGGAGCTCAAGTGTGTTGGTGTGGAAGATGTCGCCCGCACGCCTCATCCTGGTCAAGAGGGACGCGTACGGCGACTGCTCGAAAGCCTCGAGGAGTGAAATCCGACGGAGGACGTTCCCGTCAGCATCGAGGTATGTGACGAAGTCCTCGAGCACGGGATGCCCCCTGCTGATGCGGGGCACGAGCCTCGCCTCGCGGTCGAGAACGCAGAAGCCCCCGTCCGGTGTCCGCTCCAGGTCGTGGTGGTACCCGCCTTCCCTCGCCCAGATGAGCTTCGAGTCCCTGTCCAGCCTGACGATGCCGAGTCCCTCGTAGATGGCGACGATGCCACCGTCATCCAGCAGCATGACACGCCGCCAGTACTCGTCTCCTGTCGTGTCGGAGGAGATCTCGCGACCCGGCCACGCCGCCCGGAAGTCGAGCTGCCATTCGTGGACCACGCTCCCGTCCATGTCCATGAGGGCGGCCCAGGGCCGGTGGCCGGACATGACCAGATTGAGCCCGGACACTGCGCGGGCCTCGTCGTGCACGGTCACGCCGGACCGCTCCCCCACGGGCACGGAACCGGTCAGGTAGCCGATCGACTCGAGCCGCGACATCTCCTCTTTCTGCTCCTCCGTGAGTTCACCCCCCACCGTCCAGGATCGCGAGCGGTTCCAGCGACCCGCTGCGGGCGCCGCGGTGTGGCGGCCGTTCCGAACGACCGAGAGGGCCTTCCTCGTCAGCCTGAAGGGAAAGCGCTGAGTGCGCTCCGCGAACATGCCGTAGCCGCAGCCCACCACTAACACAGCGGCCACGAGGACGAGTCGGATGACGTTTCGGTTTGCGGCCACGTGAACCTCGGTTCCAGAGCAGAAGTGGTGCAATCACACTCCTACCGAGTCTACCACGGGCGCCCCGCGTTTCAAAGTTGACGCGACCGGCGCCAGTGGGTACGATTCTGTATTGTGGTGTTCACGCCCCGGGATCCCTGGTAAGAAAGGGTTTCAGATGAAGGGCATCTTTGTCGTACTTCTCGCCCTCGTGGCCGTGTTCTGCCCGGCTGTCTCTCTGGCTGACACCGTGCTCGTCGACTACGACGGCTTCGCGAGCACGTACACACGCCTTCAGCAGGGGATCGACGCTGCCTCAGACGGTGATACCGTCTTGGTCTTTGCCAGCATGAGCTTCACGGTCACGTTCCGCGGCCCCGGGAATCGCGCGCTCGACTTCGGCGGGAAGAACCTGACGCTCTCGGTCCTCGGGGGGCACGAGATATCCATCGACTGCGAAGGCGCCGACAGGGCGATTCTACTGTCGACCGGCACCGACTCCACGTCCCACATCACCGGCTTCACGTTCCTGAACGGGCACGCGACGGACGGAGGAGGCGCCATCAGGTGCGACGGCGACTCCCCACGGATCTCTGACTGCATATTCCGCGACAACTCCGCCCCGGACGGGGGGGCGATCATGCTCACGCAAGGCCCGACCCGCATCACGAACTGCGTGTTCTATGGGAACTCGGCCTCGAACCACGGCGGGTCGGTCTACGCGGCGGGCTCGGACGTCACGGTCAGCGCCTGCACGTTCAGTGACAACGACGCCGTGAGAGGTGGAGGACTTGCCATGGTCGGCGCCAACCTGACCATGGTGCGCTGCACGCTGGCGAACAACGGGGCCGTCTTCGGCTCGAGCGTGTGGTTTGACGAATCGACCGCAACGATAGAACAGTGCGTGCTCGCGTTCGGACGAAGCGGACAGTGCGTGTGGGGCGGCACTCCCGAAACGTTCCACTGCTGCGTGTTCGGCAACGAGGACGGCGATGACCTGCCGGGAAACGCACACGACAACCTGTTCCTCGACCCGCTGGTCTGTGACCTCTACGGGGCCGACGGCGGCAACATGAGCCTTTGCAGCAACTCGCCCTGCCTGCCCTCCAGCGCGGACAACCCCTGGGGCCTCCAGATAGGCAGCAGGGTGCAGGGCTGCCCCGATTGCAGCTCCCCTGTCAGAGCATCCAGCTGGGGCACTATCAAGGCGCTTTTCAGGTAACCCGGCTGCTCTCGGTAGGCCTTTCCGGGCGCTCTCAGTGGGCCTTTCCGGCTGCTCTCGGTAGGCCTTTCCGGGCGCTCCGGCGCCCCTCCCACACCCCCCGATCTTCTGTTCCCTCCCCGATGCCCTCGGGCCTGGAACTTGCTCTACTGAACACTGCACACGCGGGCGCAACGCCGGGAGGTCTCGGTGCACACGCAGTTGTGTACATCTGTCAATACACAAACTGTGCGTGCACGACACTGATAGATCTCTGCAACACTATGTTTTTAGGCATCCAAGGGCTTGACAGATACGATGCGCACTACTACAATCCGCGCAGTTCTGATGACACGGGTTGGCACGCTGACCCGGAAGATCCGGGTCGGCAACAAGCGATTGCACATGTCACGATTCAAGCTGTCGTTCATCCTGGGCGTTCTCGCCCTGGCGCTGTTCTTCCCTACGCACGCCGTGCGCGCGGAGGCTCCGTCGCGCTCGTCGGGCAGTTCGCACGTGCTCGTGGGAATGACGCCGAACGCGGACTTCGAGGTCACGTGCGACGACTCTCTCGTGTCCCCCGACCCCGTCACCTCCGACGGATTGGGGATCGTCGGATTCACAATCGACGGTGATGACTTCCCTAACGGTGGAATCGTCTGCGTGCGCCCGCCTGGGTCTCCCCAGGTGCTGGACTGCACGATCGGCACACTCGATACGAGCGCCGTCTTCTTCTGGCAGACCGACAGACCCGCGCTGTCGCACGTCGAGTACGGAACGTCGAGCGGGCACTACCCCTACTCCTCCGAGGAACAGCCCGGGCCGACCGTCGAGCACAGTGCTGTGCTCGCGCCGCTCACTCCCGAGACAACCTACTTCTACCACTTGGTGTCCACGGACGCGTTCGGCAATCAGGCAGTCACGGACGAGCTCTCTTTCGACACATGCCCCCTTCGCCCGGACATCGTCGGAACCACCGCGGAGGACGTGGCGGAGACGTCGTTCAGGGTCGTCTGGACGACAAGCACGCCCGCTGATTCCCGCGTCGAGTATGGACGGAATGAGTCGTGCGACGACGGAGCAGTGTCGCTCCCGGGCCTTGTCACGAGCCACGACGTCTTGGTCGAAGGTCTCTCGTTCGCAACGACCTACTACTTCAGAGCCAGGAGCGTGGACGAGTGCGGCTGCGAGGTCGTCTCGGATGTGCTGTCCGTGACGACCGTCCCCGAAGCGGTCCGGATCGTCGCCGTTTCGCTTCTCGACGTGACGTCGACCACGGCGGCCGTTCGCTGGTGGACGAACGTCCCCTCCACGTCGCAGATCGTCTACGGAACAACGCCGTCCTACGGCTCGTCCTCGGCGTTTGAGGCCGATCTCACGACGAGCCACCTCGTCGTGCTCCATGGACTCTCGCCCGAAACGCTCTACCATTTCAGGGTTCTCTCGATTGACGCGGAGGGCCGCGAGGCGTCTTCCGCGGACCTTGCGCTCACCACGGAGCCGGCCGACACACCCGAGAGGCTCAGCATCTACAACGTGGTAGTTCAGGTGGCGAACGGCACCGTCGCCACTGTCCGATGGATAACGAACTTGCCGTCGACATCCCTGGTCGAGTACGGACGAGACACGGGCTACGGATCGAGCGTCGCGGACAGCGGAGAGGTCACGCAGCACAGCGTCGTTCTGGACGCGCTGACACCCGGGATACACTACCACTTCAGGGTCGCGAGCAGCGCGGGAGCGGGGATAGACGCGGTCTCGGACGACATGGTGTTTTCGACACAAGGCGTGGCGGACTTCTCCCCTCCCACGGCGCCCGAAGGACTCACGGCCACGTCCACGGAATTCGCAGTGAATCTGTCGTGGGACCCGACGCCCGACGGCGACCTTGCCGGCTACACGCTCTATAGAAAACGCGAGGGACAGTTCCTGCACTCCACCGTGGCAGCGGTGCCAGCTGGGCAGACCGCCTACAGTGACGCGGACGTGCGGCCCGGCACGTACTACGAGTACGTGGTGGCCGCCCGCGACGCGATGGGGAACGAGAGCGGGCTCTCCGAGGCAGTTCGGGTGATGGCGGGCGTCGGTGTTTCCGGGCACATCTGGGTCTTCCCCAATCCCGTGGTGGACCGCACGGCCATCAGGTTCGCTCTGCCGCAGTCCACGCGAGCGCCCTCGGGACGCTCACTGAGCGGATACACGCTACGGATATACGACGTCGCAGGACGCCTGGTGCGTACGCTCGACGACACGTCGGCGGGATCCGAGCCACGGACCGTCCTCTGGGACGCCACCGACGACGCCGGGAGGCGCGTCGCGAGCGGAACGTACTTCTGCATGGTCGCGAACCGGGCGGGCGGTAGGGTTCTCCTCTCAGGCGGTCCCGAATCCCGGGCCATCGGGCGTGCGTCACCGGACACAGACGCCACAATATGTATGGAGAGAAGCGCGGCCGGCCGTCGAATGAGCGGTGTCGTCTACTCGTCTGTTGATTCGGGTGCTGGTGCGCGTCTAGACTGACGCGGTGTTTTCACAGCGGTGGAAAAGCTGGTAATGGACGCGGACGTGAAGAAGGAGGTAATCATGCGGAGAGTTCTGGTACTGATGCTGACCGCGGTGCTCGTGTTCGGCCTGTTCGGGTGCGCATCGATGTCAAGCAGGGACACCGGCATTCTGATCGGCGCCGCAGGCGGCGCGCTCGCGGGCGCGGCCATCGGGAACGCGTCCGGGAACCCGGCGGTCGGTGCGATCCTGGGCGCGGTGGTCGGCGGAGCAGCCGGAGGCATCATCGGCAACTACATGGACGACCAGGCTGCCGAGATGGAGGCCGATCTCGAGGGCGCCACGGTCGAGCGAATCGGCGAGGGCATCAAGATCACTTTTGACTCCGGCATCCTCTTCGACGTCGACAAGGCCGAACTGAAATACGACGCCAAGGACAACATCGCCGAACTCGCGATGATCCTCAACAAGTACGAGGACACGAACATCATGCTCGCGGGGCACACTGACTCTGACGGCGCAGAGGACTACAACATGACGCTCTCAGAGCGAAGAGCGCGAGCGGTGGAGAATTACCTCGCGGAGCGCGAGGTGAGCAATCCGCGGATGTCGTCGGCCTGGTACGGCGAGTCGCGGCCGGTAGCCGACAACAGCACGCCCGCGGGCAGGCAGGCCAACCGCCGCGTCGAGGTCGCTATCATGGCCAACGACGAGTTGAAGAAGGCGGCCGAGGACCAGGCGGAGCAGCAGGGATAGCCGGAGCGCAGCGCCAAGGCGCAGACCGCCACAATTGAGAGGGCCGCCCCGCATCGCGCGGGGCGGCCTCTTTCGTTCCGATTCTATCCAACAGGGCTATTCAGCGAGCCTGACGACGTTCTCCGCGGCCGGGCCCTTCTCACCCTGGACGATGTCGAACTCGACAGAGTCGCCCTCGCCAAGGGTCTTGAAAGCATCGTCGCCGCTCTGGATAGCCGAGAAGTGGACGAAGCAGTCCTTCTGCCCATCATCCGGCGTAATAAAGCCAAAGCCCTTGCTGTCATTGAACCACTTCACCTTACCGGTCGTACGCATCCAGCACTTACCTCCGTCTAGACAGCCGCATCCGGGCTTTCGTCCCGATCTGCCGGCCATTGCAAATGCGCGGGCCTCTCACCCGCGTGAACGCGCCACATCTCTGCCGGTGCAACTCCTGACACATGCCTCGGAAACAAAAAAGGGCCTGCGCGTATGCCAGGTCCCTCTAGTGTCCTCGGATATGTCCGTGCACCGACGTGGCTCCGCCTACTCCAAGCGATAAGGTAGCAAGAGCAGCGCCCTCTGTCAACAGGAATCGGCACTGTAGGTGGGATTGTAGCCCTATGGTCGTGCAGGCAGGGCGAACAGTGGCGATTGGCGCACGTCATTGCTGAGGCGCCGCTCACGAACCACCTGGTGCCGCTGCACGCGCCCCAGTCTACTTCATTCTCAGTGAAGTCGAGTAGTGCTTGTAGTCAGTGTACGGGCCGTTCATCCAGATGAGCCCCGGTCCGCCCGCCGCGCGGCCAAGGGGCACGAGCGGCCTGACGTTGTTCGAGGCCGATCCGCTGGTGACAGCCTCGGATGACCAGCTGCGCCCGCCGTCCGGTGTCGTCCACCGCTCTATCTCGAACGCGCCTCCGACGGGCCTGGAAAGGTAGACGACCGACGGGTCCGAGTGGTCGAGAGCTATCCCTCCCGAGTAGTAGGGCTCGAAATAGCGGGCCCTCTCCCCGCCGGTCGGGAACCACGACCCCGCGGGTGTGAGTTCCGTGTCCACCCACGCGGTCCCGTCCCATCGAGCGTAGCGGTACCTGTGATCGTCCTCAGTCGGGAAGGTCGCATACGCGATGACCGGATTCCCGGAGGAATCGAACGCCAGGTCCCACAGCCAGGCCCGTGCGCCCGCGTCCGCGGCGTCGTAGACCAGATCCACCTCCTCGAACGCAAGCGGCAGGTCTTCCATCGTGCCCAGTATCGAACCGTCGGCGCGGCGGAACGTACTGTCCCTGTAAGATGCGTAGTAGATGCTGTTCGCAGGCTCGCTGCCCGGGTGATCGTTCGTGAACGCGAAGTGGATCGTGGCAGCACCGTCGGAAGCGACCTTGACGTACGGTCTCTCCCCGTCGCCACGAATCAGTGCGACCGGCTCGCTCCAGCTCAGACCGGTCTCTGTGACCGAGAACATGGGCAGGAAGTCCGTTCCCCGCCAGAAGACGTATCGCTTGCCCTTCTCTCCTTCGAGAAGCGCGGCGTTCGGGTAGGTGTATCCCCACACTTCCGATGTGTGGCCCGATGCCGCGTGCGGCTTCCCCCACGCAGCGATATCTTCGGGATTCGTGGAGGTCCTGTAGATCATCCAGCGACCTCTGTGGCCACTGTAGAAGACGATCAGACGGCCGTCAGGCCGAATCAGAACGGCCGGGCTCGCGTGGTCATCCTCCTGCAGGTGCTCCGCAACCACGACCGATGCCACCTCTTTCGAGTCGTGATCGTAGTGCGCCAACGTAACGTCACCGGTCGAGGTCACGAATCCGACGAAGGTCCGCCTGTGCTCTCCCTCGTAGAAGACGGCCCGCGGGTCCCCGAACCAGCACCACGCGCCATCGGAGGCAAGTACGGCGTACGACTCACCGGGCAATCCGTCCTCGATCACCAGCTCCACACGCGAGTCAGATGCGTGCGCGACTTCTTCCACAACCTCTCCCCCGGGCTCGGGGACGGGCCCGCACGCGCCCAGCAGACCCAGGGCTCCCGACAGCACAGCTGCCAGGAGAAGAGCGACAGCACGTGAAGATGTCACGGTTGGCTCCTTCTGTCCAGCGGCTCCACCACCGGTCTGGCCGCCGCGCGCTCCAGCCTCAGTACCTCGCTCCCCGCAAGCAGGAACGCCCCCACGCCGTATGGAGCCGACTGATCGCGCGACGCAAATGCAGGACCTCTCCCCACGCCCTGAACCCATCCGAGCTTGCCGTCGTCGTCGACAGCCGATGCAAGGCCACTCCACGCCTTCTCGATCACGGGGAAATACGTCGCCCCGTCGAGCAGCCCCTCGCGCACGCCCCAAGCCAGGGCATAGCAGAAGAGCGCGCTGCCACTGCTCTCCGGCGGCTGCTGCTCAGGCGGGTCGAGCAGCGACGGTCCCCAGAATCCGTCCTCTCCCTGAAGCGACGCGATCTTCTCCGCCATGTCGCAGAAGAGGCGCACGTAGTCCGGGCGGCTGCCGGAATCGTCAGGCAGGGCGGCCAGCACTCTCGCGGCGCCGGCCAGGACCCACCCGTTGCCGCGCGACCACAGTATCTTGTTCCCACGCCACGACCGGGGGACGCTACCGTCCCTTCTCCGCATCGAGCGCTCGTCCCTGTAGAAGAGATGCTCGGCGGAATCGTACAGGAGATCGTGCACGTCCCACCACATGTCGTCCATGAGGTCGGCGTATGACGGGTTCCCGGTCATCTGGCTCAGCCGCGCCATTGCGGGAGGCGCCATGAAGAGCGCGTCGCACCAGGACCACTCGACTCGTCCCAGGCCCGGGTCGACGACCATCGCGTCGAACGTCTCACGGATAGCATCGATCGCGCGCTCGTCGCCGCCCGCGGCCCGGAGCGCGATGTAGACCTGTCCGGCGCAGTGGTCGTCGGCGTGGCGCGCCCTCGGGCCGGGCAGCCAGCCGGTCGACGTGGCCCACGCAAGGGCCGCGTCGCGATACTCCTCGTCCCCAGTGGCCTCGTAGGCGCCCATGACGCCCGTCATGAAGACGGCCTGCTTCCATCCGGGGTCGGGGGCCTCACGCTCGACCTCGAGCTCCGCGAGCTGCCACCGAAGAACGCGCTTCATGACTTCCGCAGTGTCCGTCATCTTCGGAGGCCGGAGGGCTCCCGGCTCACCGCTTCTCCCGCGGGCCTCGCCGTCGCCCGCGACGACGTCTGCCACGATCGCAGTGCTGTAGTACGCGTAGTCGGTGTAGTCGCCCCTCATCCAGAGCACGCGCGGGCCGTCCGTCAGTCTGCCGCGGGGCACGCACGGTCGAACGTTGTTGACGCTCGACCCGCTGGTGACGGCCTCCCAGCGCCACGTTGTGCCGCCGTCCTCCGTCACCCAGCGCTCTATCTCGAAGACACCGAGCACCGGTCTGGACAGGTAGACCACGGAGGGATCCTCGTGGTCGAGCGCCAGTCCTCCCGAGTAGTGCGGCTCGAACCGCTTCTCGCCCTCGGGGCCCGTTGGGAAGTGGGACCCGGCCGCAATGATCTCATGGTCCTCCCACGCCGTTCCGTTCCACCTGGCATATCTGTAGCGATGCTCTCCATCACCGGGAAAGACCGCAAAGACTATGACCGGTCGACCCTGGTGGTCGGCCGCGACGTCCCACACCCAGGCGGGCGCGTCGGACTCGGCGCCGTCGTAGACCGTGTCCGCGGAGTTCGCGGCGAACGGCAGCTCGTCCATGCCGGCGATCTGCGACCCGTCGGCGCGCCGGAACCCCCCGCGGTCGTAGCACGCGTAGTGAATGCCGTTCCCGGGTTCCCTCCGGGGGTGGCCGTCGGTGAATGCCATGTGGATGACGCTCCCGGCTGCGGCGTACTTGGCGTACGGCCGCTCACCGGCCCCGCGCAGCACTTCGCGCCCCGCGTCCCACGTCTCGCCATCGCTCAAGATCAAGAGGGACGGCTGGTAGCCCTGTCCCCGGAAGAAGAGGAAGACGTCACCCTCGGTCGGCGAGAGCGCCGGGCTCGGATACGTGGACCCTCCGAAGCCGTCCAGCCTCGCGCCCGTCATCTTCTCTTCGCCCCACGACGACACGTCCTCCGGGTCCGTGGACACACGGTAGTTGATACGGCTCCCTCTGTGACAGGAGTAGAAGACCACGATGCGATCATCCGGTCTCACCAGAAGCGATGGGCTGGCGTGGTCGTTCTGCTGGAACTTGGCGCGGATGGTCGACGTCTGCACGTCCGAAGTCTCGTGGTCGTACGATGCCACCACTACGGACCCATCGGAGCTGACCCAGCCCACGTACGTGCGTCTGTGCTGCCCTTCGTGGGTGACCGCCCTGGGGTCGCCGAACCAGCACCAGGCTCCGTCCTGCGTGAGCTCGCGGTGCTCTCTGCCGGCGGGCGGCGCCGCC
>JALGZG010000378.1 GCA_025782345.1 bacterium
CGGGCCGCCGGAGCGCCGATAGCTCAGTCCTCGCACGCGCTCCCACATCGCGACGTAGATGGTGTCTGTATGAGTCGGATGGATGGCGAGGTCGACCGCCGAGGTCGAATCGGTGAGAGCGAAGATCTTGTCCCACGAGTCTCCGGCGTCGAGCGAACGATAGACGCCGCGGTTCGAATCGGTCCCGAAGAGCGAGCCCATACCCGCAACCCAGATGCGGTCCGAGTCGTTCGGGTCGACGATGACGCGGCCGATGTAGCGCGTCTCGTCGAGGCCGATGTAGCTCCAGGTGACGCCCGCGTCCGTCGACTTGTACAGCCCCTCTCCGAACCAGCTGAAGCTCGAGGAGTTGGCCTCGCCCGTACCCACGTAGATGGTGCTGGGGTTGTTGGGGTCGATGGCGAGGTCGCCGATCGTGAGCACGGCCTGCTCGTCGAAGATGGGAGTCCAGTTGATCCCGCCGTTTGTCGATTTGAACACGCCGCCGCTGGCCATGGCCGCGTAGACGACGTTGGTGCTCGTCGGGTGGACGGCGAGGTCGGTGACCCTGGCGCCGATGTTGGTGGGGCCCCTCTCGACCCACACGCCGCCTCTTCCTCTCTCCGTCTCGATCTCCATTACCCTGGCCTCGCCCCGCGCCTCCTTCAGCTGCTCGAAGTTGATGCGGTTGTAGGGGTAGGCTCGCTGGAGGGACTTCTTGTCGGCCTTCTGTTCGGCGATCTCGACCGCGATCTCATCGGCGGTCCTGAGAGCGGGGCCGGAAGACCCCCACGGCGACCACATCAGCGCGACCGCGACGGCCACGGCGATCAGCGTGGCTATGATTGCTCGTTTCATCAGGTTGCCCTCCTCCGAGATACCAGGTTCGACTCGTATCATCGGTCGATCAGACAGAACTGCCTTGACACGTGCATACATTATACCCGATTCGGGTCTCGTTCTCCAGTCCGGGCGCTCGGAGCAGGACGAATCCCGTCCACGCAGTTGACGCGCCGGGGCGGCACGCTCTGCTGGAGCCGCCCGTATCGGCCCGTGCGGTGGGCGTTTCCCGCTGACGGGAGTATCTGGCCCCCCGCCTGCTTAGTGTGGACGGCAGCGGGCGTCGAGGCGCCGCACGGCAGCGGGTCTCGAGGCGCCGCGCGATGAGGGGAACGGGAGGGGAGGTGTGCGGCATGAAGCGGTCAGTTCTGGTTCTGGTGGTGTTCCTGAGCCTGGCGCCCGTCGCCTGGGGGCTGGAGGTATGGAACAAGGTCGTGATAAACGAGGTGCACTACTACATGCCGGGGTTCGATGCACACAACGAGTACATCGAACTCCTGAACGCCGGAGGGAGTGTGGCGTTTCTCGACGGCGCGGTCATCACCGACGAGGGAGACGACGGAATGCCGGAGTCGGTCTTCCGTTTCCCGGGCAGCCACGGCGGCTACGACATCGCCATCTGGCCGGGTGAGTTCCTGCTGATCGCGGTCGACGCGGTGCCGGGCGAGATCGAGCCGGACCTGTCGGGCGCGGACTGGGAGTTCGTGCATCCCGGTGACGACAACGACAACCCGGACGTGCCCAACCTGATCCACTGCGGCGGTTCCAACTGCGACATCGCCCTCGCGAACAGTGGGGACGGGATCCTACTCGCCACCGGCGTCGACACGTCGGCTGCGATAGACTGCACAAGCGTGGTGGACGGTGTCAACTGGGACAACGTCCCCGACCCCGTGCCCATCTCCTGGATCGATTGCACGGACCCGGAGTTCGCCGAGGGTGTCCCACAGGGGAATTGCCTTGCACGGTGTCCCGGAGGGCTTGACTGCAACCAGAGCAGCGCGGCCGACTGGTTCATGATGGTGCCGACGCCGGGCGAGCCCAACATCCCGTCATACCCGAGCGACTGCGCCACGGGCGTGAATCCCGAGATAAGCTGGGGGATGCTCAAGGCGCTCTACAGGCCCCGCCAGTCGCGTGACGCTCCCTAGGGCGGGACGTTCTCTCGTTGCAGTTGCGGGGGACACGGTCTGATTGCCAACACACACAGCTCTCGGCGTTGACCTGCCGTCCCGGGCGCGGTACAATCTAGCGGTTCCGTTCGGATTGGCCGTGCAGCGGAGACGTGCGTTGGTCGTGAGCCTTGGCATCGATAT
>JALGZG010000026.1 GCA_025782345.1 bacterium
TGAAGATGTCGTTCGCCGGCCTCGGCAGATCGACCCACTGGTCCCACTGACCGACGAGCTTGGCCGCACCGCTGACATCGATCGGCGGGCTGACGAGCCACGAATACTGACCGTTTACCATTGTGCTGGTGAACGGGTCGACCGCCGCCATCATGTAGCTGCCGACGGGCCTGTCATCGCATGTGAAATCCCGTCCGGTCACGAAGTCGATGCCGAACTGACCGCGCCAGAACGTAACGCCAGTCTGGCCGGATGCTATGACGTCATCGTGCACCCAGCCCATGTTGCCGGACTCGGCGTCATCGTAGAAGATCGGCACGCCGTCGTCCAGAAGCGTGATGTTGTCCAGCTGCCACGCGCCGTCGAGAACCGAGTTCAGAGGCGGGCCGTTGTTGTACTCGTCCTGCGACGAGTACGCGCCGTCCGACTCGAACCGGTACCTCAGGTCGAACGCCACACCCATGGCCTCGGCGGAGATATCTACAACCTCGTGCCCGCCGCCCGCCGGGTGCGTGCTGTTCCAGTCCTGAGACATACCGGCCGTGCCCGCGAAGCCGGGGTTGTCGACCGTGACGACCGTGTACCACGTGTCGCTTGTCGCTGGGGAGCGGATATCGACGTAGCCGTAGTCGTAGTCCAGCTCCATCGCGAAGCGCTGGTCGTACTCGAGCGTCAGGGCTCCCGTCAGACCGGAAGCCTCAGTGAAGTGCCGCTCGAGGATCTGCATCCAGTTGTTGCCGTAGCCCCGCTGCTGCCGCCAGCACTCGTTGTAGGTGCCGCACCACCACGTGCTGTCACCCAGGTGCGTGAAGCCGTTGATCCGGATGGTATCGTGATGCCAGTAGTTGTCCATCCCGAGCGTCCCGCTGACGTCCAACGCGGTCCATCCGGCGTTGTCTCCCACCAGATCTTCGAAATCCGCATCGAAGATCCACAGGGTCTCCAGTCTCGTGCCCTCGAGCTGCGTGCCGCCGCGCGGCATGCCGGGCGTAGGAACTCGGCTGACGAGATCCGTTCCGATGCCAGCAGCAAGGGCACCGGTGGTAAGCGCCAACACCGTCCCGATTGCTACAGCAATCAGAAATGTGTTCTTCATTCGCTCAATCCCCCCTCATAACAGAAGGCAATTCTGCCAAACCTTCACCATCTGTGCTTCTCACTCCCCGACCACGCGCGAAGCGTGCAGGCGACCGCGCCGGCGCGCTGGCCGGAGTGATCGTTCTTGAGTGATTAGCTTTGTCGAAGCAGCACGCAATCCCAAGTGCAGTGAACATCGTCGAATCAACTACGCTCAAACGGTACAAAAACACCCGTTCACAAGATCTTCGATCTCGCACGGGCACGTGAACTGAAGGCCCGCCAGCACCTTCGCTATTTCCCGACTCGTTGGAGAGTATACCAATCGGCAGGTCCCGTGTCAACGTCTATCACGGGGAAAGAGAAGTGCCGCCCCTAGGGGCCATTCGGCGATTCCAGGTCTCTCAGGAGCGCTTCCAACGCCGCAACGCGCGCGCCGCCGAGGGTCAGATGGCGACGGTAATGGAATGCGCCGAGATTAGGGTTCCCAGCGTAGAAATAGTGCGTGAGAGCGAGATTGAGATGCGCCGGCGCGAAATCGGGGTGGATTCTGAGCTCGGCGTCATACTCGAGAAGGGCTTCGTCGTGGCGGCCGGCCTCGTTCAGGAAGACCCCGTACATGTAGTGGCCGTTTTCAAGTGCCGGGTCAAGGCGCAGCGCCTTCGCCATGAGCTCCAGCGCCTCGTCCAGAAGGCCCATGTCGCGCTTGAGGAGCGCCTGCCGCCTGAGAGGCTCTCCCGAGTAGGGAGCGAGCTGTGCGGCCTCCTCGAGGATATCGAAGGCCTCGACGACGCGCCCGGCCTCCGCGAGCGTGTCAGCCCGCGCGAAGGCAGTGATCACGTCAGGCGGGATTACGCGGCTCGCCGAGCCCGCCAGAAGCCCCAGATAGAACTCGATCTCGGCCCTCTCCTCGCCCGCCGTGTCCCATTTCAGAGCCTCTCTGAACCATTCCTCCGCCTCATCCGGGCTCCCGCTCTTATACAGGATGATCCCGCGCTCCTTGAGGGCGGTGGCGTTCCTTCCGTCCCGCCCCAGGACCGTATCCACGTGCGCCAGAGCGCGCTGGTAGTCCCCGGACCGTTCGAGCAGCATGGCAAGGTTGATCCGTGCGGACGCATAGCCCGGATCCAGCCTCAGTGCCTCCCTGAACGCCACCATCGCCTCATCCGTCCGTCCGGTCCACGACAGCACCGCGCCCAGATTCAGGTAGCTCTTGGGATAGTCAGGGTCCAGTCTGATCGCCGTCTCGTACTCGGCGACGGCCTCCTCCATCATCCCGCGCTCGCCGTAGATGATCCCCAGCCTGAAGTGCGGCTGCGCGAACCCGGACTCACGGTCGATATCGTAGTGGTTCGCATTGACCACGTAGAGGAGAACCGCAAGCGCAACGAGCGGCACGGCGAGTGCGGCGAACTCGCGCGCCCGGGCCCGGCGCATGATCTCCATCACGGCATAGGAAGCCAACACGATCAGGGCGGGTACGACCGGCAGCCTGTACCTCGCCACCACGAAGAACCCGACGATAGACAGCAGATACACCGAGGAGTACAAAGCCAGCAGCCTCGGTCGCCTGCGGCGGAAGGTAAGGGCCAGCCCCACCAATCCAAGAGGAGCGATGATGGCGAATCCCGGAAGAGGCAGTGCCAGGAGCGCCGAATACCGCTTCTGGAAGTAGTAGTTCTCCAGCTGTGGCAACTCGTAAGAGCTCATGACGAACGCGAGCTTCCGAACCATGAGTTTCGTCCACTGCCCGGGGCGTGCCTTGATCTGCGTCCAGCCGCGGCCGTACCAATACGCTGAGACCTCCGATGGTCTAAGCTCGCGTCCGAGCGCGCGCTCGGCGATCGCACCTCCGTCAGGGTCGGTGACGATGTCCAGCCCCTCCGGTTTCACGTAGCCGCCGGTCGCGCCCTCGCTGTTGCCGATGAAGAAGTTCAGGCCCCCGTTGGAGGTGATCAAGACGAAATCGCGCTCCACAACGTAGTTCCGGAGTGTCACCGGACCAACCACGAGCGCGATACCGAGAACGACCAGCGCCGCACTGCAAAGCGCCACGGAGCGCGTGGCCGACGGCCCGTCGCCGCGGGGGCGCGCGCGTCCCCCGGGGGAACAGGAGGTCCCAGGGGTCGTGCGCCCGGCGCGCGCCCGTCCGGAGAGCCCTATCCAGAGGACGGCCGCGGCCGCAGGCAGGAGCGCGGCGGCCCTTCCGACGGCGGCCAGACCCAGGACGCCACCCGCGGCCAGATAGTGAACGGACTTCCCGGACGCGTCCGCCCTGAGCAACAGGTACACGGCGAGGACGTTCAGGAAGACCAGGAGTGGAGTGAGCAGCACAGAGCAGTCGTAGAAGATCAGTGCGCCGTAGCTGGCGGTAAGCAGGCCGGCGAGCAGGCCGACCCTTCTGTCGAAGACATCGCGCCCAAGGAGGTAGACGAGCGACGCAGTTGCAGCCCCAAGGCCCGCCTGGATCATGCGCACCAGGAAGAGGTCCCTGCCGAACAGCCTATAGACCATCGCAAGGAAGTACGAGTAGAGCGGGGTCATGAAGAACGCGCCTCTCTCGGCGGTTCCTCCAGCGATATCCCTCGCCCATTGGTCGTAGAACTTCGCGTCTAAGCGACGGCGAATACCACCGCCGGCCAGAACCACGGCCTGTCCGTCAGACCGCGTATGCCCTTCCGGGCTTCGGGCGCGTCTGCCGCCGTGCCAGCCGTCCCGGAGGCACGCGGGGCACGCGAGCTTTCTCCTGTGCGCTGCGGGCGTCGGTTGGATTTCCTGGACTTGCGTGTCATGCACTGAATCCTGGGAGCCTGTGGGATGACCGCGTGAGGGCCGGCTCGTACGCGGGCTAGTCGATGTACCCGAGCGACCTGAGCATCTCCTTGATCTCGTCATCGACAGGTGACTCGATGGGAGTGAGATCTCCGTCAGGCGCATCCCCGACCTCGTAGCTGTCTATGTGCTCATGACCTCCGTCAGGGGTCTGCCATCCATGTCGCGGGCGACAGGCAGGCCGGCCAGTGCGAGCACCGTCGGAGTGGCGTCGAGAACGCTCGCGCCGGCTATGCTCCCGCCCCGCTTGATGCCCGGACCGCTGATGAAGATGATCCCGTCCTCTCTGTGCATCTCGATACCGACCGCTACGTTACCCTCGAAGCCGCGGTAGCCCCTGTGGCCGGCGAACCCGTGGTCCGAGAGAAGAACCACGACCGTGTCGTCATCGACCAGCTCAAGCACCTCGCCAAGAAGCGAATCCGCGAGCGCGTAGTAGCGCTCAACCACGGGAGAGAATGTCTCGATGGCCTCCGCGGACAGCTCCTTCTTCCACGACTCGGGCTCCATGAACCGCCAGAAGAAGTGACTGGTTATGTCGCTGCCCCTGAAGTAGACGGCACTGAGATCCGCAGGTCTGGTCTCGAAGAAATGTCGCGCGAGAGTCAGCGATGTCATGTCGGCCGCGTAGAACTTCGCCAGACTGGAGGTCCTGACGTTCTCCTCCTGCCTGGCACGATCCACCGAGGTGGCTATGAACGACTCGATGATGGAGTCACCGACGTCCTCCTCATGATAGACGTTGTCCGCGACCTCTGACCAGAGGCTCTTGGGATAGATGCCCTCGCTGAGCCAGTCGTCGGTCTGGTTCGGCGCCCGTGCCTCACGCTTCGCCGACAGAGCGAGTGTGACGTGTGACGAGATCAGATACCCGTTCACCACGTCGGCCGGATACGTCACGAGCCAGCCGATGACGCCCACGGAGCGCTCCGCGGCGGACAGGATCTGCCAGACGGCCTTGACCTTGCGCATATTACTGGTGGTCGGCGAGGCATCGGCCGAGTTGGGAGTGTTCACGACGAACCCGCTGATGCCGTGCTTCTCCTCGGTCTTGCCCGTGGCGATGCAGGTCCAGATCGTGGGCGAAACGAACGGTCTTATCGAGTGAAGGATGCCCGATGACCCCTCGCGTCTCATGCGCGCTACGTTCGGCATGCGCCCCTCGTCAGCGAGCCGGTTGACCCGGGACCAGTCGAGGCCATCTATCCCGACTATCAGAATCTTGGAGGGGGCCGCAGGGATCCGAACGTCGTCAGCCGGACCGGGCCTTCGAACGTAGAACACAACGGCTGCCGCAACGACCAGGACAACTGCCAGTATCGCGATGGTCCTTCGCAAGTGTGCGTTCCTCCAGTGAGTCGCGGGCCGGTCCATCACCTCTGGTGGGCAATGACCTCCATGTGCGCCTCTCCGTCAAGCTCCTCCGGAATCTCCACGCCGGCTGCAGCCATGATGGTCGGCGCGACGTCTATGAGAGCACCGTGCCGAGCGGTCGCACCTGTCTTCACCCTCGGGCCCGAGACAACCCACATTCCCTCTTCGCTGTGCATGTTGGTGCCTATCAGGGGCTTGCCGGCGGCATTCAAGGGTATGCCCGCGTAGCCGTGGTCGGTGATGACGGCCACCGTACCGGCATCGCCGGCGAGCCTGGCCAGCTCGCCAACCAACTCATCGACGTGGTCGTAGTAGCGCTCCACGGTCTCTCCGAGGGCCTCTATCTGACGCTGGAGCAGGCGACGCTCACTCTCGCCGACGTCCAGCTGCTCGATGGCCTCCGTGTCCATGTAGTGCCAGAAGCGCTGGCTGACTACGTCGGTGCCGGCGAGGCACACGAAGAGATCGCGCACGTCCCCCTCGGCCGCGACGGCGTTTGCCAAGTCTACCACGGACCTGTCGGCCGCGTTGGCGGTGGCCAGCGCGACGTAGTTCTGGCCGACCAGGGACTCGAGACCCATCGTCGAGTCAAGATCGACGAACCTGGAGAGATCGCGACGGGTGAAGTCCGTCTGGCCGAGCACCATGGAGTCGAGTCGCTCGTACCACGAGGGAGGGTGGACGGCATCGGACGGTGTTCCCCCGTGCTTCCGCTCAAGAACGTAGGTCGAGTGCGGCCCCACCATGATGCCGTCGATCTCCTCAACCGGCCACGTCCCCGGCCAGCCGAGAACGCCGCTCCTCTCACCGGCGTCCGCAAGGAAGGTCCAGAAGGTGCCCACCGTGCGCGATTGAGGCACGAGCGGAGCGTCCACCATCTCGCCCCTGCGCGACAGCTTCTTGCCGCCGACGCCCTGGTTCTCCGGGAGCATTCCTGTTACGAGAGAGGTCCACACGATTCTCGCATCCACGTTTCGGCCCAGCGTCGCGTAGCTGCCAGTCGCGCCGCCGGCAATGAGCCGCGCCAGATTCGGTAGTCGTCCATCGGCCGTCAGCCTCTCGACCATCGAGGCTTCGAGACCCTGGATCCCTATCACCACAAGGGGCAGCTCACCCGCCTCCGGAACAACGACGGCGGTGGGCTCCTCCTCGTCTCCCGTCACCTTGAGTACGCCGATGACGCCCGTGACGATGAGAACAACAACGACAAGCGCGATCAGGATCTTCTCGACTCTCATGCGTTCTCCTTCACAAACCTCACTCGGCGGCTCGGTACGATACTACTCAATGTAGCCCAGGGCCCGCAGGCGCTCACGCACTTCATCGTCTATTGGAGACTCAATGGGCTCACGGTCGGCTACGTCCGTGGGCTCCCGCTCCGGCTCGTAGGTCTCGATGGTTCTGACAGGGTGAGCCCTCAGGAAATCTGGATCGATCGCCTCGGTCAACACGCTTCCGTCCATGTCTTCCGCCACGGGGAATCCGCAAAGAGCAAGGATCGTCGGCGTGATGTCGAGCACGCTCGCGTCCGCCAGCTCCCGTCCCTCGGCGATGTCTTTGCCCCAGAACGCAAGCACGCCCGTGGGATCGTGCATGGCTATTCCCCAACGGTAGTAGTCGCCGGTGGGCTTCGGCCCGGAGTGCCCGTGGTCGGACGTCAGGATCACGGTGGTGTTCTCGTCGGCCATCTCGATGAAGCCAGCGAGAACGCCGTCCATCTCCTCGTAGTAGCGGGCGATCACGTCTCCGAACATCGCCTCCTCCGCACGGGAGATGGGAGGACCGGACTCCGGGATCATGTCTACCCAGTAGAGATGACACACGCCGTCGACCCCCTTGAGGTAGACGGCGTAGAAGTCGACCGGCATCTGATCCGCCATGTGGAGCGCCACGGAACGGCTGGTCTCATCAGTCGCAATGCAGGTCTTGAGCGAATCGAATCTCTTGCGAAGGATCTCGTCCTCTGGCACGGCTCCGTTGATGAGCGCGGATGCGCGCTCGTCCGGGACCTCGTCATCGAGGATTCTGAGATCCTCGATGTCCGCGGCGAGCGCCGGCGGGAAGGTCAGTCGCTCCTCCTCACCGCCCTGCTCGGGCCCCCATCCGTAGTTGAAGTAGTCCGTCACGAGATAGCCGTTCACAGGCGTAGCCGGCCAGGTCGCGAGCCAACCCACTATCCCGACGCTCCAGCCCTCGTTTCCGAGAATGTCCCAGATGGCCTCGACGCGCCGCACGTTGGACGTGATGGGCACAGGCTGCCCACCCGCCGGCGACTTCTTCGCGAAGCCCATGATGCCGTGCTTCTCCGGGAGCTTCCCGGTGGCGATACTGGTCCAGATGACGGGCGACTCCAGGATGTCGAGGGAACGAAGCTCGCCCCACGTGCCCTCGGACATCACCATGGCGAAAGTCGGAAGCCGGCCCTCTTCCAGCAGCGGCCCCATGATGTCCCACTCCATGCCGTCGATGCCGATGAGCATGATCTTCCTCTCGACGGGCTCGACCGATGGCGGCGCGCACGAGGTCGCGACCAGCGCCGCGGCACAGAAAAGGGCAATGACAAGGGGTCTTCTCATCGTCTGTTCTTCCTCCTCGCGGGCCAGGAAGCTCTTCGCCCACCGATGTCACACTCCGCCGCCGCGACGCTACTCGGTGTGCTCGTAGGTTGGCACACGGCTCACAGGATGGCTCCGCAGGAAGGCGGGCTCGAAGGCGTCCTCGATGACGGAGCCGTCCATGTCCTCGCCGACGGGCAGGCCGCAGAGTGCGAGGATCGTGGGCGTCACGTCGCGGACGCTCCGTTCCCCGATCCGAACGCCGTCCCTGAACGCGTCGCCCGACATAACGAGGATACCTATGGGACCATGGTCATTGATCCCTCCGGGCTGCTGTCCGGGCTTCGGCCCTTCGAACCCGTGGTCGGAGCACACGATCACCGTGCCATCGCCGAACTCGTCGACCAGGAGCCCTAGCATCTCGTCCGCGTACTCATAGTAGCGCGCTACCGTGGCGCCGAACACGCGGGACTCGGTCTGCGATACCGGGAAGCCCACTTCACCGGGATGCGCGGCGGCCCAGAACTTGTGGCTCGCCGTGTCGACGCCCCGAAGGTACACGATGGACACGTCGGTCGGGCGGTTCCGCATCAGATGCCGCATGACCGACAGAAACGTCCGGTCGCCGGCCAGAATGTTGCTCAGGGCGTTCGCGCGCTGCTCGAGCTCGCTCATCCCCCGCATCTCCAGGAACATCTGTTCGACGGGAAGCTGTTGAGCCTCGGCCGCGGTCATGGCCGCATCAAGGTCTATGAACCAGTCCAGGTCTTCATCAGTGATACCCTCGCTGACGACGCGCAGCCGCTCGACCTCCTCTCGAAGATCATCAGGATATGTCAGATGCTCGGGCAACGGGCGGTCGGGCCGGGGAGCGTATCGGAAGTAGTCAGTGACCATGTACCCGTTGACGGCCTCGGCAGGCCAGGTGACCAGCCACCCAACGACGGTCACTGTCATGCCGCGTTCGCCGATGATGTCCCAGAAGGTACGCGCCGTCCGGACGTTACTGGTCAGGATCTTCTTGGTCTGCGGGTCCATGAAATCGGTGATGCCGTGCTTCTCCGGAAGCTTCCCGGTCGCTATCGTCGCCCAGATGGTCGGGGACTTCTGCTTCGGCTCAAGCGAGTGGAGGTCACACGACACGCCAGACTCAACGAGAGCGGTCAGGTTCGGTAGCTTCCCCCCCTCCATGAGCGGCCCGATGACGTCCCAGTCGGCCGAGTCGATCCCGACCACGAGAATTCGTCCGCCAGCTTCCGGTCCGCCCTCGCTGCAGCCCGCAACGACTCCAGCGATGAGAGCGGTCGCGAGCACGGCCGCGAGCAATCGAACGTGTCTTCGGTGCAGATTCATGTGTTGTCCCTATTCGATGTAGCCCAGTGAACGCAGCTCTTCCCTGATCGCGTCATCAAGCGCCGACTCGATGGGCTCCTCTGACTGCTCGGGCGGCTCGTCGTATGTGATGGGATAGTCTGCCAGATGACTCTCGTCGATCAGGCCCGTCAGTACGAAGCCGTCCATGTCGCGCCCCACGGGCTCGCCGAGAAGCGCAAGGATCGTCGGCGTCAGATCGAGGACGTTCGCATTCGTAAGCGTGGCTCCCCGCCGGATCCCGGGCCCCATGGCCGCGAGGGTCCCCAGCTCCCGGTGCATGGAGATGCCGAGCTGCAGACCTTGCTTGGTTCGGAGCGGTCCGCGGAAGCCGTGGTCCGAGCACACGATCACGATGGAGTTCGGCTCGATCGAATCGAGCACGTCACCGATGAGCGAATCGACGCGCTCGTAG
>JALGZG010000345.1 GCA_025782345.1 bacterium
CACGCTGTTTGACGGTGAGGTGGATCCCGGGTATCACAGTGTTGTGTGGGACGGCCGCGACAACAACGGGGTCGAGGTGGGAAGCGGCGTCTACTTCTGCCGGATGGAGGCGGAGAGCTTCAGCGCCTCGACCAAGATGGTGTTGCTGAAGTAGTTCTCTGGGGATCAGCTCCGGCTGCGCGCGAGCGTGGCCGATGCTGTGAGAGAGGGGCCCGGGCTGTCACGCTCGGGCCCTTTCTTTTCTGCCGGGGTGGTCGTGTTCCCTGTCTGCCCCCCGTGCTCAGACACACGGCGCGGCGTTCGCCGCGCCTGAACTGCGCGCGGGGGGCAGACAGGGAACACCACGTACAGCAGGGGAGCGACCCGAGTGCGGCAGCCCGACCCCGCTCCCGCCCGGAGGCTTGACCCGCTCGTGCGTGGGTGTTTCAATCGAGGTGGCCCACCGCAATCAGTCCTGGGAGGGCAGGCTGGCCACGCGGTGGGCGTGGCGGCGTTCGCGCGGGATCCTCAAGAAGGAGGGAGTCCATGCCTCATCGTGACAGATGGGCGAGCAGACCGGCGTTCATAATGGCCGCAATCGGCAGCGCCATCGGGCTGGGGAACCTCTGGCGCTTCCCGATGGTGGCCTACGAGAACGGCGGCGGCGCGTTTCTCATTCCCTACATCGTCGCGCTTATCACCGCCGGGATCCCGCTCGTCATCCTCGAGTATGCGGTGGGTCAGTACTTCCAGGGTTCGTCGCCGGGCGCCCTCGGGAAAGTGAAGAAGCCCTTCGCCATGATCGGCTGGTGGGCGCTCGGAGTGGGCGCCACCATCTCCTTCTACTACGCCGTCATCATGGGGTGGTCGTGGGACTACCTCGTCTTCTCGTTCACGCAGCCCTGGGCCGGCGGCTCTGAGAACGCGGCGGCGTTCTTTGCACACGTCCTCAGAAGAACCTCCGGACCCGGGGAGATAGGCGTCATCTCGTGGCCGGTCCTCATCGGTCTTGCGGCCACGTGGGTATGCATCTACTGGATCATCAAGAAGGGAGTGCTCCGCGTAGGCAAGGTCGTGATGCTCACCGTGCCTCTGCCGGCGCTTCTCACGCTGCTCATTCTCATACGTGGAGTGACGCTGCCGGGCGCCATGGAGGGTCTGAAATGGTATCTGACACCCGACTTCTCCGCGTTACTCTCTGGCAAGACGTGGCTTCAGGCGTACGCTCAGGTCTTCTTCTCGCTGAGTCTGGGCTTCGGGATACTGACCGCATACGCGAGCTACCTGCCCAAGCGCTCCGACATCAGCAATAACGCGTTCATCACGAGCTTCGCGGACGCGGGCTTCGCGTTCTTCGCGGGTTTCTCCGTGTTCAGTATCCTCGGTTATCTCGCACAGGCGCAGGGCGTGCCTATCGCTGAGGTAGTGGAGGGCGGACCCGGGCTCGCGTTCGTAGTCTACCCGACGGCCATCAGCCTCATGCCCGGTGCGCCGCTCATAGCGGCGGCTTTCTTCCTGACGCTCCTGACGCTCGGGATCGACTCGGCGTTCTCCATTGTGGAAGGTGTTGTCGCGGGACTTAGGGACAAGTGGAACATATCGCAGAACGCTGCGGCGGGCGGTTTCTGCCTGTTCGGATTCACGGTCGGCCTGCTCTTCGCGACCGGCGCCGGACTCTACTGGTTGGACATCGTCGATCACTGGATGAACAACTATGGGCTCGTCGTCATCGGTTTCCTCGAGTGCATCGCCATCGGCTGGTTCTACGGCACGAAGAAGCTGAGGGCGTACATCAACGAGGTGTCCGACTTCCAGATCGGCTGGTGGTGGGATCTCTTCATCAAGTGGATCACGCCGCTGGCGCTCGGATGGGCGCTCGTTGCCAATGTGGTGGAGGAATTCAAGACACCGTACGAGGGCTACCCGACCTGGGCGCTCATGGCCGGCGGATGGTCTGTGGTTGCGCTGATCATCATAGTCGCTGCGATACTGACCGCCATTCCAGGGAAGAAGCGGGAGAGGGAGGAGATGTGATGTCGCTCTCAGCATGGATCACGAGCATAGCGGTGGGCCTCGTCCTCTACGGTGGCTTGGCCTGGTGTATTATGAGAGCGGTTCGGACGGAGAGGGAGAAACATGACCGGGCGGAGCACGGTTCCTCTGAGCCGCAGTAGGCACGCGGTAACGCGGATTCAAGGACAGCGGACGCACGCCCTGCTTCTCGTGACCGCGCTCTTGCTCGCGCTCGCCCTTCTGCCCGGTTTGGCCTTCGCCCAGGCGTGGTCCGAATGGGCGAAGCGAGAGGCCGGACCCGAGCCCGACTATCCGGACGTCACCGTGACGGCCGACTGGCTCGCCCGCCACCTCGACGCGAGAAACGTCGTCGTCATCGACGTCAGACCCGCGGCGTCGTATGTCGCCGGGCACGTGCCCGGCGCCGTGTCATTTCCGCCTGAATCTGTTCCCGATGTCGCGTCACTTCCTGAGCTCGCGCACCTCCCGGATGTTCTGGGTGGGCTGGGCCTGTCCGGCCGGGAGCGGCTGGTGTGTTGCGGCGAGGTGTCGTATTCGAGAGATGCCGCGAGGGCTTTCTGGCTTCTGGAGGTAGCAGGGGCGAGCCGCGTGGTCGTGCTCGACGGGGGCGTGGCGGGGTGGCGTGCGGCCGGGCGCGAGCTGGCATCAGGGGACGTCAGGCGGCCGCGGGCGACGTGGACGCAGGAGTCCGACTCCGAGCTACTCGCTACGCGCGAGTACGTCAGGCGGTCCTTCGGGGAAGAGGGCGTCGAGCTCATCGACGCGCGCGGGCTTGATGCGTGGCGCGGGACCGTTGAGCAGGACGATTGGGGGACGCTCAAGCGCGTCGGGCACATTCCTCACTCGCTGCCGTTTGACTTCACCACCTTCTTCGCCCCGGGCGGGACCTTCCTGGAGCCCTCAGAGACCTGGTCGTCCTTTGCGACGCTCGGTCCCAGACCGGCCAACCCCGTGGATCTTACGGACGAGTTCGTGGTTCACGGGTGGGGGAGGGGACGCGGCGCTGACTCCGGCCAGTGGGGAGAGGACGTGTGGGGGGACGGCCCACTCGCCTACTTCCTTCTGCGCCGCGCCGGCGTCGCACGCGTGCGCCTCTACACAGGAGGGTGGCACGACTGGTCGGGGGATCCCTATCTCCCCATCGTCAGGATGGTGACCGCGGAGGAACTCACATATCGGCTCCGCAAGTCGCGACGGTGGCTCCGGCCGAACGCACCGCCCGCGGACTTCGCCTTCTTCGACGTGAGACACCCCGCGGACCACAGGCGCGGCCACATCCGTGGATCCGCCACTCTGCGGTCCGACTATTTCGCCGATTCCCTTGCTATCAAGCTCGACCGCCACTGGCGGGACATCGACAGGGCGACCACTCCTGTGGTCACCTACTGCTATGGCGAGCGCTGTATCCGCAGTCGCGCGACCTCGACCGCGGCAGCCCGGGCCGGGTTCGTCTACGTGGAACGGTTCTACGGCGGCCTGGACGAGTGGAGGAGCCTGGGGGGGAAGCTGGTCGAATCGCAGTGAGGTGGCGCTACATCGCCGCACACAGAGAACCCGCCCGGGGCGCGTGCCCCGGGCGGGCTTTCTTGTGCCTGGGCGAAACCCGATCGTCTAGTTGACCAGGTTCTCAAACCAGTTCTTGATCCGACTCCACGTCGACTGCTCCACAGGGCTGCCGCCGTTGGTGTGGATGTTGGTGTCGATCTCCTCGACGTGCCACTCGCCGGCATACTCGGGAGGCTCGAGGATCTCGATCCACTGGCACACCTCGACCATCGGCCCGTTCGTGTGGATGATCACACAGAACGCCTCGGGTGGGTAGATGATGTGGTACTGGGTCTGCCTCGACCCCTCGATCGGCTCGACGAGCAGCGCCTCCCGCTCGCCGGGCCTGTAGATCGTGATCGTTGGCCCGATCCACTCGATGTGCTTCCAGACGCCGTCGATCTGGATGTTCTCGCACGGGTCGATCACGCCGTCGCCGTTCTGGTCGTCGTGGTCGGTCTGGATCCCGTCTGTGCAGTACGCCTCGGGCGGCCTGATCGTGTGCCACGTCGATCCCTCCGGCGGCCAGCTCGGGTCGTACCCTCGAGCGGGAACGTTGAGTTCGAAGACCTCGAACGCTCCGGCGGGCAGCACGAAGGCCGCGAGCACAACGGCTATGACAAACGTCCTCATGGCTTCCCTCCTTCCGCGCGCCGCGTCCGGCGCGCTACCTCTCGACCCGGGTGGAACGCGCGATTCCCAAGGTCCCCGGGCGAAACCTGAGTAATTTGGGGTCATATTATCACCGTTCACTGCTGATGTCAAGAGTGAACTCGTGGGGCGCACGCCGCGGGCGCACACACTCTGCGGGCGAGAACCAGAACACCCGGCGCGCTGGGGCGCCGGGCGGTCTCTCGTCCGGTATTTGCGGCAGGTGCGTCCCGATCGCCTTTACGTGAAGATCGCCGTCAGCTACACCCCGGCGGGGGAGACGAAGAAGAGGAGCCCGAAAAGGGCCAGGAATACTACGGCAAAAGCGCGGTGACGGTCACAGCGGTCCACAGCGAACTCCTGGTTGGAGCCTCTGGTCTCGGCAACAACGAACCGGGTGGCCGCCTGGTGTTCTGTGGCCGTTTGCCACCACTGCTGTCTGCGTCTAGGGCGGACGAGACCGCTCTAGCACGCCGCCGATTCAGAGTCAACAAAGAAAAGGGCACCGGAGGTTCGGCATGCCGTCTGCATGCCGTGACCACCGGTGCCCTGCTGTCTCTGCGTCGTGCGTCGAGGCTCTAGCTACCTTCGGCGCTGCGGCTCGAGGCGCACGAGCCGCCAGAATCGACGGCTTCCGTCATTCCCGGGCACGCCCCGCTCGCGTCTGCCCTCTCAGTCATGCTCGGGCATCCCGGGGCTGCGGCAGGAGCGCAGGTGCACTTCTCGCCGTCGGCATGCTCACAGGTCACCGTCTTCCCGTCGCAGGTGATCGTGAACTCCTTCGAACCCTCGGCGCCTTCGCACATCACGGTGCATTCCATGTCACCCTCGGCGCCCTCGCATGTCACGGTGCACTCGGAGGATCCGTCATGTCCCTCGCAGGTCATGACGTACTCGGAGCTGCCCTCCGCTCCCGAGCATGTCACCACACACTCCATCTCGTCGCCCTTGCCCTCGCACGTGACGGAGATCCCCTCTGCTGAGGCGGAACAGCTGCTGGTCTCCGCCTGCTGGTCGTTCTGGCCGCAGCCCGCGAGCAGTACGCCGAGGCAGGCCGCGATCGCGAGCATTACGAGCACATATCTGGTCTCCATGCCATTCCTCCGTTGCTGACACTGCGCCGCCTCGCTCAATGGGGCGGCGGACTCGAGCGCCCACGGAGCGACGCGGACACTCATCTGGTTTCTCGACGTGGCGACTCCGGTTGAACGGACCCGCTCCAGGAAGGGGCTGGAAAATGACGTCTTCGGCGGCCCCGTGTCGTCCGTGAACGACAGTCGTAATTGACTGTGTCTCGCGGAGTTGCCACTGCCGTGGGGACACGACGTCGTCCCCGGACTACGGATTCGGGGGCCCGTGCGGCGGCCAAGCGAGAGACATGCGGAGTGGGAGGTGCGCAACAGATAGCCAGGTGGCCAGTTACGGTCCCCAGGCAGTCCGGGGCGAAGTCGGCACAGCCCTTGCCCTACATATGATCACTGTGAGGATGTGCAGTCCCTCCGCGGGATCGCCTGGAGCAACCGTCGGAGGGCGGGTGTAATGGCATCAGACACCCGCACCGCGCGTCCGGAGCACAATATCCACTGCGGGGGAGGCTTCAGGAGGCATCGATGGTACGCAAAGCGAGGGAACTCGGGCGAGCACGGTATCTGGGCGACAGCGCCACCAATCTCGTGCACGACACCTGGCACGCGGTGCGAGGGGTGTGGATTGGATGAGACGCTCGGAAACGGCCACGCCGTCGTCTTCGAGCCGGACACGCTCGATACGGCACTCTGGGCGGGGTACGAATATTGCGAGGCGTGCCACGACAAGACAGAGCCTGTTCGTCCAGAATGGGCCGGCGCGGAAGCGGCGTCGCCACAGGGCGAACCCGAGCGAGGGACGAGGATGCCGGCATCAAGGCCGACGGCGCCCGATCGTGCGGGGGAGGCGCTGCGTCGGGAGGTGTTCGGGTCCCGGCGATAGAAAACCAGGGTAGCAGGGTGATCCAGAGCGGCTGACGCGGATACCCCGCAGCCAGGCTTCGGTCTGGCGACATGCGCGCCGCAGCGCGCAGGAAGACCGGCCCCGATAGGGGCCGGTCTGCTTTCGTGTGTGCGTCGGGCATGGCGCGCAGCGCCAGGTACGGCGCTGTCAACCGGTGCTCGAAGGAGAGCCGGGGAGTGGTCGGGAGGTGGTGTGCTGGATTCGACTACGCCTGTGCCGGATCATCGCGAGATCCGGGGTCCCCGAGGCCGAGGAAGGCCGTCGCCCTCCTGGTGTGCTCTGCTGTCAGATCCAGGAAGCCGCTGCCGGAGAGCTGCCGGAGTGTCTCCTCGTAGGCGGTCTTCATGACGGTCGGGATCTTCTCAATGTCGCAGAGCCCGACGCTGATGGTCCTCGGCCTCAATAGGATTACGGAGAAGCCTCGCCGGGGCCTGTGGCAGTGAAGCAGGTTGTAGTCCGTGATGGCGCGGCTCTGGATGCTGTTCGAGTAGAGAAGGAGGCTCATCGGATGGGAGAGCGACTCCTCACGGGGAGCGTTGCCGCCATAGCCCAGATCGACCGCGATCACCACGGTGCGGCGTCGCCCGAGTCTGCGCGCGGACTGCCAGTCGTGGAACGCCGTAGCGATCGGCAGATGCTCGACGATCGAGCCGTCGATGTAGAACCTGTTGCCTATTCTTTTCGGCGGCAGTGTGCCGGGGATTGCCATCGACGCGCCGATGGCATCGGCGAGAC
>JALGZG010000219.1 GCA_025782345.1 bacterium
CGGGGACATCACGCTGAGACACACGGGGACCAGTTAGATACGCTGAGACTAGAGGAACCGACGATGACTCATGGAAGATACGACGACACGGGCTGGCTCGAGGTCATCTGCGGCAGCATGTTCTCGGGCAAGAGCGAGGAGCTCATTCGCCGTCTGCGACGGGCGAAGATCGCGAAGCAAAAGGTCGTGGTGTTCAAGCCGCGTATCGACGACCGCTACGACGACGAGGACATCGTCACGCACGACGACAGGCGCATCGAGTCGATCCGCATCGATGACGCGTCTGAGATCGAAGGGTTCGTCGGGTCGGACGTCCAGGTCGTGGGCATCGACGAAGGCCAGTTTCTCGGCCCGAAGCTGCCCGAGGTGTGCGAAGAGCTCGCGAATCGCGGCGTCCGGGTCATCGTAGCCGGGCTGGACCAGGACTTCATGGGACGCCCGTTCGAGCCCATGCCCGCGCTTCTTGCGGTCGCCGAGTACATAACCAAGACGCTCGCCGTGTGCATGCAGTGCGGGAAGCCCGCGAACAGAACGCAGCGCATAACTACGTCCACGGAGCGGGTGGTGGTGGGCGCCTCGGAGGTTTACGAGGCGCGGTGCCGCCACTGCTTCGACCCGAGGCGGCGAAGGACGGCCGGGAGGTTGGCGCGCGGTGACGGCGCGACAGCGGCGCGCCGCGAGCATCGAAGTAGATGCCAGTGGAGAACACGACGGTCATAACCAAGCGGAAGGGAGTTATGTATGGATCTTGATGCCAGACTAGAGAACGTGGCCGTGCTTGGCGCGGCGGGCAAGATGGGGAGCGGCATCGCTGGGGGGTGACAAGAGCTACGTCCTCACGCTCATGGACGTTGATCAGAGCGCCCTCACGGGCCTCATGTCGTACCTCCGGGCGCAGCTGACGAAGCTGGGGGAGAAGAGCACGGTCGCTCTACGGGCTGCCTACGCCGACCGCGCGGACCTCGTGGAGAACGGAGAGATCATCAACGCCTTCGTCGAGGACGCGTTGTCGTTCTGCCGGCCCACGACGTCCCTCGAGGCGATCAAGGGCTCGACGCTCATCTTCGAGGCCATCATCGAGGACAAGAACATCAAGCTCGACGTGCTCAAGAAGATCGACGCGCTGTGCCCCGATGCTTACTACCTGACGAACACGTCATCGATTCCCATCGGCGTCATCGACAAGGGTGTCCCCTTGAACGGCCGCATCATCGGCTACCACTTCTACAACCCGCCGGCGGTGCAGAAGCTCCTGGAGCTCATCTCTCCCAAGGGCGTCAAGCCGGAGCTGGTCGAGGTGGGTGTTGAACTGGCTGGTAAGCTCCGCAAGAAGGTCTTCCTGGCGAACGACATCGCCGGGTTCATCGGCAACGGCCACTTCATGAGGGACATCCTCCACGCGACGTCCGAGGTGAAGAGGCTCGCACAGGAGGTCGGGGAGGCTGAGGCCGCCTACATGATGAACAGAGTCAGCCAGGAGTTCATGGTCCGGCCGATGGGCATCTTCCAGCTCATCGACTACGTCGGCATCGACGTCTGCCGCTTCATAATGAACGTCTGGACAGCACGCTGACGGCAGCCAGAAGGACGGCTTCCTCAAGTACGAGCGTGGGCGGCCGGCGGGCATCTACGACCTCAAGAAGGGCGGCTACGTGATGTTCGCGGACGGCGACTGGGCAGCCGGTCTCGACGAGAAGCTCGGGAGTCTGCCCGACGGCCACGCGGCCTGGCGTGCGCTCCTCATGGATCCGAAGAAGGACGAGAAGCTGGAGGTCTACTTCGGGAATCTGGCGAAGTCCGGCGCTCTCGGTTCCGACCTGGCGAAGGCATACCTCGTCCGTTCGAGGGAAATAGGGGAGAAGCTCGTGTCCGACGGAGTCGCCAACTCGGCCGACGATGTCAACGGCGTGATGATGAACGGCTTCTACCATCTCTACGGGCCCATCAACAAGCACGTCGACCTGATGGTCGGCGCGGTGCGGTAGGAGGGGAGCGATGAAGTCACTCAGGAAGCCCATCTACGCCACGGCGGCGTACAACACCGTGTCTCTCGGAACAGGCAGGAAGGAGTTCCACCCTAAGAAGCCACGTCCCGGCATCGAACATTACATTGAAGAAGCGGGGCGCGGGGCGCTCGCGCAGGTCAACGACGCCGCGAACATCGACGAGGGCGTCATTGCGAACTTCATGGCCCCGCGGTTCAACAGGCAGGGGAACCTCCCGGCTCTGATGCCGCTCATCGACGCCAAGCTCGAGTACAAGCCGCTCGTCGGTGTGGAGGGCGCGTGCGGCTCGGGCGGCTTGGGGCTCACAACCGCCACGAAATCCATCCTCTCGGGCATGGCGGACACCGTCCTGACGGTCGGGTTCGAGGTCCAGAACACGGTCAAGGCCATCTACGGCGCAGACATTCTGGGAGGCGCGGGCCACTACGCGTCACAGAGGAAGTCGGGCCACGCGTACTTCTTCCCCGCGAAGTTCTCGGACAGAGCCGGTGCGGCGTACGAGAAGTTCGGGTACGACAAGGTGCGTGAGGCGATGGCCAGGTGGTACGAGCGAGCGGTGCTGAACGCCCGCGAGTGCCCGAAGGCACAGGAGCATCACAACAGCATCGAGGACCTCTTCGCGACCGGCATGACGAAGCCAAACGGCAAGACGTTCTGCGACTACATCAACGTCTACGACTGCTCGAAGGTCTCGGACGGTGCGTCGGCCGTTGTGTTCGCGTCCGAGGAGGGGCTTTCGAAGCTCGGCGTGGACAAGAAGGACACGGTCGAGCTGATCGGTTTCGGACAGGTCGTCGCCGACATCTCGAAGGACCCCGAGGACCAGACGAAGCTGACGACGAGCGCTAGGGCGGCGAAGCAGGCCATGGAGATGGCCGGTATCACGGCCAAGGACATCGGGATGCTCGAGGTCCACGACTGCTTCACCATCGGTGGGATCCTGTCGCTCGAGGCGATAGGGATCTGCGGATGCCGACCAACCTGTCCGGCGGGCTCGTGGGATACGGCCACTACACCGGCGGGACCGGCGTGAGACAGGCGGCGGACATCGTCATGCAGTTCACCGGGAAGCCCGACGGTCAGGAACTCGTGCAGGACGCGAACAAGCCCTACGGGCTGATGGTCTCGATGGGCGGGAACGACCGCACGGTAGTGTCGTGCGTGTTCAAAAAGGTGAGCTAGGCGCTGCAGGTCGCGCAGTGTGATTGTGTGCTCAGGGGGAAGCCGGTTGCCCGGTTTCCCCCTGTCTTTTATGCTTGACTAGTGGTATAATCGCGGCTACGGTGCGCGAGAGCACCGCCGATAGAGCGCTATCGAGGAAGCACTCCTGACAGAGTCACCTGAACAACACCAAGGTTTC
Organism: bacterium; assembly: GCA_025782345.1. Taxonomy (GTDB): domain Bacteria; phylum Joyebacterota; class Joyebacteria; order Joyebacterales; family Joyebacteraceae; genus JALGZG01. The sequence goes on from JALGZG010000219.1 coordinate 3,367, forward strand.
ATCTACCGGAGGAGGCCCGTTGTGACAACAAGAGCTGCCGCATGCGTGACACTGGCCATTGTCC
>JALGZG010000048.1 GCA_025782345.1 bacterium
GCAGGCAATGCCCCGCTCGGGCGGCCCCCGCCCGAAACCCGCGAAATCAGCCTCTTCCCCCACATTTCTTCTTGACAGGACCGAGCCTTGCACCTACTCTCTCGCGAAGTGGGCCGAAGTGGGATGAAGTGGGTTGATTCGGCCAGCTCGCGGATGGGGAGGGGCACTCTTGGCTTCGTACTACGGTTCGTATCTTCACACGCTCGACACAAAGGGGCGCGTCTCGATTCCTTCCGAAATGCGGAAGGCGAGCGGTGACGTGTTCGTGCTGACGCGTGGGTTCGAAGAGTGCCTCAACCTCTACCCTGCCGATGAGTGGGAGCTCGTAGAGCGCGAGCTCAAGTCCCTGCGCACGACGTCGAGGGAAGCGCGCTACTACGTGAGACGGATGATGTCGACCGTCCGAAGGGTCGTCGTCGACGGACACGGCCGCATCACCATCCCACTGTGGCACCGTGAGTTCGCAGGTCTCGGTGGGGAAGTGCTCGTCAACGGAGTGCTCGAGCACATCGAGATCTGGAAGCCCGAAAGATATGAGAACTACTCGGAGGGCTACGACGAATCATACGAGGACGTGGCCGAGACCGTCTGGAAGCACGCGAGAGACAAGGCCGGCGAGGCTGAGGAGTAGGTGACGTCGGAATAGCAGGCGACGGTCTTAGAGAGCAGGCCGCGTCCCCGGAGTAGGCGAGGAGTGTCCCCCCTGTGACGATACGATCGACACTGACGGAGCAGACCACGGTGGTCGAGATGGCAGGCAGCGTGGCCGCCATCGACCTTTCGAAGCTCCACAGTCACCTCGTCGAGCTGCTGCGCGCCCGGCGGAAGGCAATAGTCCTCGACTTCCGGGCCGTCGAGCACGTCAGCTATCGGGACGCTTCCCACCTCGCAAGGGAGTTCGAACTCGTTCGCTCCTACAACGGCGACATGAAGGTCGCAGGCCTGAGCCCGTACATCAGGAACATCCTGGTCTTTGCGGGCCTGTCTGACTTTCTTGATGTGGATATATCCGGATCCGGAATGCTGGAACCCGCCCGCACGCCGCAGGCGAGCTGACCATTTCCCAGCGCCTGACCCGGTAGGCAGTAACCGTCGTACCGCGTACCTCTACAGACTACGAGAAACAGATGAGTGAGCACCTGCCGGTCATGGCGACCGAGGTGGTCGAGTTCCTGGTAATTCGAACCAACGGAGGCTACGTCGACTGCACCGTCGGCGCCGGAGGGCACGCTCGCTACATCCTGAACAACGCGCCCGAAGGTACATTGCTGGGGCTCGACCTGGACGCGGCAGCGATTGAGAGGACCGCCACCGAACTCGCGGTCTTCGGCGAAAGGGTAACACTCGTGCGGGGCAACTTCTCAAATCTGGCCACCATCGCACACGAGCACGGATTGCGCGAAGTCGACGGCGTTCTCTTCGACCTCGGGTTCTCATCCGTGCAGCTGGACGATCCTTCCCGGGGTTTCAGCTACCGGAGCGAGGGTCCCATCGACATGAGACTGGACTCTGCGGCGGCGACGAGTGCCGGCGTTCTGCTGTCGAGGGTGAACGAGAGGGAACTCGCGCGGATCATCTTTGAGTTCGGAGAGGAGAGGCGCGCGCATCCGATCGCCCGCTCGATCATCGCGGCGAGGGAAGAGGGTAGGCTCGAGACCACGTCCGACCTCGCAGCCGCGGTGCTCGCGACGAAGCCGGCCCGGAAGAACAAGACTCTGTCGCGCGTTTTCCAGGCGCTTCGGATTGCCGTCAACGGGGAATTGGACAACCTGAGCGCCGGTCTCGCGCAGGCCGTCGATGTCCTGAGGCCGGGCGGGAGGGTCGCCGTCATCTCGTACCACTCGCTCGAGGACAGGATGGTCAAGCGGCACTTCGTGCGGTGCGAGAGGCCCTGCACGTGCCCGAGAGACCTCCCCGAGTGCGTGTGTGGGAAGAAGCCAACGCTCAAGATCGTGACGCGGAGAGTCGTGACACCCGGGGACGCTGAAGTGGCGGCGAATCCCAGGGCAAGATCGGCCAAGCTGCGGGTCGCGGAGAAACTCGAGAGGCAGAACTGATGCGGAGACGCACTGCGGCCCCCCGAAGAACGCCCACGAGCGCAGGCGCCCTGCGAGGCATGTTCAGGCGCCCAGAGGGCCTGCGTGCAGCGCTGAAGTGGGCGAGGGTCCCGAGGCGACTAACGACCGGGCTCTCGGGGTCGCTTCACACCAGGGGATTCCTCCTCTGGGGCGCGGCGCTGGTGACCGGGATCCTGTGTGTTGCGCAGCACGTCTACTCGACGGAGCTGGCCGAGCAGATCGAGGACCTGAGAAGGCAGCGTGAGGACGTGGAGGCTGAGATCGGGTTTCTGAGTATGGAGTGCGCTCGGCTCTCGGGCCGGGAGAGGATCGAGGTATACGCGGCGGAGCGGCTCGGGATGCGATACCCGGAGGCGCACGAGGTCGTGCGGCTCGGAGACGGGACCAGGAGTCGGTGGGACCGCTGGGGTGACGACCTCGTGGAGGGAAGCACGATTGCTGTCAACGACGGGTAAACACAGCGGGATACAGCCCGGGCGGCTGAGGGTCGCGCTCGTCTCAGGACTAGCGGTCTGGGCGATAGTGATCCTGAGGCTCGTGATGATCCAGCTGGTCCACGCGCCGGGACTCGTCGAGTACGCCGAGCATCAGCACATCGTGCGCGTGAACCTTTCCGCCGACCGCGGGACGATATACGACAGGAACATGGTGCCGCTCACGGACAACCTCACCGTGCACTCGGTCTGTGCTTATCCAAGGGAGATAGACTCGCCGTCCGCGGTGGCGCGTCAGCTGGCCCGGACGCTCGGAGGCAGCTACGACGATTACCTGACGCGGCTCCGGAAAGACAAGAGCTTCGTCTGGATCCAGCGCCAGCTCTCGCCGTCGAGGGCGGCCGCGCTCCGGCAGCTGGACCTGCCCGGCATAGGGTTCCTTCCCGAAAGCAAGAGGGTGCATCTGCTCGGCGAGACCGGATGTCACGTCATCGGAATGACCGACATCGACGGGTGCGGGCTCTCGGGCATGGAAAAGGAGATGGACGAGCTTCTGACCGGCGCCGAAGCGAGCGTCTACCACTGTCTGGACAGCGCCGGCCGCAGGACGCCGACTCCGGCGTGCACGAAGATCGTGCCGAAGGACGGCATGTCGGTTGTGCTCACCCTGGACATTCGCCTGCAGAGCATCGTCGAGGTCGAACTCGAGCGCGGCATCCGCGAGCACAACGCCGCGCGGGGAACCGCGATCATCCAGGATCCGTGGACCGGTGAGATCCTCGCGATGGCCAACTGGCCGATGTTCGATCCGGACCGGCCCGAGCTCTACTCGGTAGGAAGCAGAAAGAACAGAGCCGTCACCGATCAGTTCGAGCCCGGCTCGACATTCAAGCTCGTCACGGCCGCCGCCGCCCTTTCGACCGGCAGCGCCGACCTGAACTCGGTCTACTACGCGTGCCGGGGCTCGAGGGACTACGGCAGGTTCACGATCCACGACGTGAAGGAACTCGGGTGGCTGAATTTCGAGCACGCATTCGCGAAGTCGAGCAACGTCTGTTTCGCCGAGGTGGCCTACGGAGTAGGGGCCATACCGCTCTACTCGTTCGCAAGGGACTTCGGGTTCGGCTGCCTGACGGGCATCTCTCTGCCCGGCGAGGTCCGTGGCACGCTGCACGAGCCGGGTAAGTGGTCCGCGAGATCGGTGCCGACCGTCGGGATCGGCCAGGAAGTGGCCGTGACGGCCCTGCAGCTGGTGGGGGCGTACAGCACCATCGCGAACGGTGGCTATCTGATGGAGCCCAAGATCATCAAGTCGATTCTCGACGACGACGGCCGGGTGGTCGAGGAAGCGCGGTGGAGCGTGGTGCGTCAGGTCGTCGAGCCGGAGGCGGCAGCGGCTCTCAAGAGACTGCTGGCGTGCGCCACGGAATACGGCACGGGCGGAAACGCGCGGGTCGCCGAGCTTGCGGTGTCGGGCAAGACGGGCACGGCCCAGAAGGTGGCCTCGGGCTCCGGCCGCTACGACCCCGGGAAGTGGATTGCCTCGTTCGCTGGAATGGCCCCGGCCGACGATCCCCAGCTGGTCTGTCTGGTCGTGATCGACGAGCCGGACGGCCGGGGGCTCGGAGGAGAGGTCGCGGCGCCGGTCTTTGCCAGGATCATGGAGCGGATCATCAGAGGACCTGGTCACGAGTACCTGCTGCGCGGCCGCGGCGACTACGTGGAATCCGAGCGGGAGCCGGGGCGCCTGGACAGGACGCTGTCGGCCCGTGCGGTGCCCGCGGTGGACCCGGGCGATGAGGCGCGGCAGTGGGACGCGACTCCGGCCTCGCCCGGCCCCTTCGACGGACGCGGCGGCGCCTCGGCGCGCGAGTTCCTGGCGTCCGCCCGTGGCGGCGGAATCCGAACGGGGCGAGGCGGCATCGTGGTGGTTCCGGCCGTTCCCGCGGAAGAGGTTGAGGTCCCGGACTTCCGGGGCATGAGCGTCAGGTTGGCGAGGCAGACGGCCGCCTCGCTCGGACTCACGCTCACCTTCCGCGGCAACGGCAGGGTGATAGAGCAGTCCCCTCGATTCGGACGCGTCGTCCGGTCGGGACACCGTGTTGAGGTGCGGTGCTGTCCGTAGCGTGGTCTGGAGATGCAGCAGTGATGACGACGGGAAGACACACATCCAGAGGTGACGGAGGATCGGCTGCCGGTGTTTCCGGTGTCTCCGGAGGTGCGGGAGCCACGAGGGTACTCGGTGAGCTCCTCGCGCCGCTCGGCCTGCGCTTGAGCAGCGACGAGGCCGCTCTCGCCATCGGCTCCATCGAGTACGACTCGCGCAGGGTGGAGGAAGGCTCGCTGTTCGTGGCGGTTCGTGGTCTCACGACGGACGGCCATCTCTACGTTGCCGAGGCGGCGCGTCGCGGCGCCGTTGCCGCGCTCGTCGAGGAACCAACCGGCGCCCGCGGTATCCCGGAGGTTACCATCAGCGACACGCGGTCTGCCTTAGGCCCGGTCGCACACGAGTTCTACGGCCGTCCGTCCGAGAAGCTCCAGACGCACGCCATCACCGGCACCAACGGCAAGACCACGACGTCGTACCTCCTTGATTCGATCCTGAGGGAGACGGGTCTCACGACCGGTGTGGTCGGGACTCTCGGATACAGAGTGGGCGACCGGGTGGTCGAGGGCGGCATGACCAGCCCGGAGTCGCTCGATCTTGCGAGGCTTCTGGCTTCCATGGTGGACGAGGGCGTTGGAGCCGTGACGATGGAGGTCAGCTCGCACGCGCTGACGCTCAAGCGAAGCGCGGGTGCGAGGTTCGACACCGCGACCTTCACGAATCTCTCCAGAGACCACCTCGATTTCCACGGCACCCTCGCCGAGGCAGCTGGCGGGCGCCGGTGGGAAGCAGGGGGCGACGGCGGTCATCAACACGGACGACGAGTACGGGAGGGAACTCGCCTCCTACGTGAAGTCCACCGGGAATCTCAGACTCGTCACCTACGGCCGCTCCGGCGCCGATGTCTTCGTGGTTGAGGCTTCCAGCACACCGACCGGAACGCGGGCCACGTTCGAGACGCCCGCAGGCAGCCTCAGCACGGACCTGAGACTGATCTCAGAGTTCAACGTGATGAACGCGCTCGCGGCCACCGCGATCGCAGTATCGCAGGGCGTCCCGCTCGAAGCGATCGGCGCGGGGCTCACTCGGGTGCGGAACGTAGAGGGCAGGCTCGAGACGGTCGATGCGGGCCAGGACTTCACCATCGTTGTCGACTACGCGCACACACCCGACGCGCTCGAGAAGACGATAGCGGCCGTCGCGAAGCTGGCGTCCGGCAAGCTCATTACCGTTTTCGGGTGCGGGGGCGACCGCGACAGCGGAAAGCGCGCGATCATGGGCGAGATCGCCGTGAGGGGTTCCGACGTCGTCGTCGTGACGTCAGACAACCCGCGGACGGAGGACCCGGACGCGATCATCGCCGAGATCGTGGCAGGGATCGGGTCGGGGCGGGGGGACACGGAGCTTGCCGTCATTGAGAATCGACGCGAGGCCATCCACCACGCCATCGGCGTGGCCAGGACCGGTGACCTCGTTCTGATAGCGGGGAAGGGTCACGAGGACTACCAGATAGTGGGCACCACCAGGTCCCATTTCGACGACCGCGAGGAGGCCCGAGCGGCCGTCGCCGGGGAGTCGGACAGAGGAAGAGATGGAGAAGGTGCGGCTGACTGACATGGCGCAGGCGTTGGA
>JALGZG010000239.1 GCA_025782345.1 bacterium
CTCATCGCCCCTACCGTCAGTCCCAGACGCTCGCCGACCTCCCGGTAGGTGAATCCCTCGAAGTAGATCAGATTGACGGCCAGTGCCTCCCGGGTCGTCAGTGCCCGCTCAATGGCCTGTTCAAGCGAGATCCTGAGATCCCTGTTCTCCCTCCGGTACGACCCCACGTCTCCGGGCCCCGCGCCCCCCCTGGCTCCGTCCTCGAGTTCCGGCACCTCGCCCCGACGGCCCTCTTTCCGCAGGCGGTCGATGCAGACGTTTCTGACGATACGGTAGATCCACGTCTCCAGCTTGCACTGGCCCTTCCAGGATCTGAGGGCGCGCCCGTTCTGTCTCAGCAGTTTGTACATCGCTTCCTCGAACAGTTCGTCCAGGACAGTCTCGTCCCACTCGGCTCCGTAGCGGCCGTTCACCCGATGGATCGCGCTGTAGATAAGCCGCCTGTACCGCTCGATGAATTCCGACCACGCGTCGGAATCCCCGGAGCAGAGCCTGTCTATCATACCGTTGATTCCCGGATCAGTGTCGTCTCGAGCCGTCAACCCGGTCCGCTTCCTTCCTGTCATCAGTCGCCGGAGTGGCCGGAATTCTTCGCCGGGGAATGTGCGGAGAAACTCCCACACAGGGTCAGTGCGGGGTCGCCGTACAGCACGTAGTTCGCCCAGGTGATCGGGTGCCGGCCGAGGAGCGCCGTTCTTGCCGCCGTCACGGCGCCGCCCAGCGTCGCTCCCCCAAGAACCGCCCTGTAGAACGCGACGCTGAACTCGGCGCTACCTGCGTCGTGCAGCTCGGCGAGAGTACAAAGGTAGGCGGGAACTCCTGCCAGCATGAGGGCGCGCGCTGCGTCGGCCACGCTCTCACCCCGGCTGGACGGATTCGACCTGCACCCGTTCGCGAAGACGATGGTCGGCGCCGGGACTCCGTCCGAGAGGAGCTCTGCCGGGCTCACAGGCGTACCGTCGCCAAGCACCCACCCGCGTTCCATGTCATCAGCGGCGCCCGTGTGGCCCGCGAAGTGCAGGATGTCGAATCCCTCTCCCAGAAGCTGACGCAACTCGGCCGACGACCGTGGCGACTTCCTCACGACTCGCAGCAGGTCCGGCTTCGTGGCGCCGAGCTCGAGCAGGTCCGCCGCCTCACGCTCGGCCGCCGGAAGCTCCCGACCGGGCACGCCCGCCTCCAGATTGGCAAGGAGAAGCAGCCGGCACCGGCCGCCGCGCCTGGCTGATCCGGGTCTCACCGCGGCGGGGTCGCGGAGCTGGCGCGTCACGGAGAAGAGCTGCCAGAGAAACTCGCCGCCTCTGCGCGCGACCATAAGCTCCCAGGGGATCCCGGCGAGTTCGGTCTGAACACCAAGCTGCAAGTGGTCACCCGGCAGGCCGACCAGAGCGTCGGCGACCTCACTCGACCCGCCCAGGAGAGTGCTTCCGATCGCCAGACCGAGAGCGTAGAGCTCCCGCTGTGCCTCGTCTATCTGTGCGCGGCTGAAGCCCCCGCTCTCGTTTGCCCCGCCGAACGATGCGCTCCTCTGCGCGAGCGCATGGAACGCCTCGACGACGCGTTCCTCCTCGAGTGGATTCCGCTCGAGAACTGAATCCCTCGCCACCGCGCCCCGCGACCCCGCGATCACGACAGAGATCATCCCCGGCGGCTCGGCTCTCAACTGGACCGCCGGCGCCACCGCCGCCGGGACCGCCAGCGGAACGGAGCGCTTTCGTGCCACGAGGAAAAGCAACGCGGCGAGTCCAAACAGAAGCGCGGCCCACGCCGGGTGCAGGAATGCCTCGGCGCCACGGGCGAGGGCCCCATAGACCGCCACCCTCACGCTCCCGTAGTCGAGAGACCTGAGGACGGCCCAGAGGGCCAGGAGTGCCAGGGAAACCCACGCAAGAGCGAGGGCCGGGAGGCGCCTCTTCCCCGGCGTGCGTTGGGAGGGCGAACGCGGGTGAGTCCAGCGAACGGACGCTCCGAATCGCTCGCCGCACGCGCGGCACCGGAACGAGCGTTCCACCGTCCCTTCTGCCCTGCTCCAGCTCTCGCCCTCGACGTCAAGGCGCCCACCGCACTTCGGGCATCGTTCCCGCTTCATGCACTCCCTCCGGAGCGTACGCACGCGCCCACACGCTCTTCCCTGAGGGAAGAGCGTGCGGCGTATGCTGGATTAGCAGGTCGAACGCGGCCCGTCCTACACGCTTGGGAGCGTCACGAGCGAATCAGCGAACTCGCTACCGTACCCTTCGCACGTGAAGAGCAGCACTTGCCTCTTAGCTGAGATCTCGTCGAGCAGCTCCAGAGTGGCGGAGCGCCTCTCGGGATCCCAGTGGACGAGCGCATCGTCGAGTATAAGCGGTGAGCCGTCTCCGGGGGAAAGGAATTCCAGAAGCGCGTATCTGACCGCGAAATAGAGCTGGTCCCGCGTCCCCTTGCTCAGGTCCGACGTCTCCAGACTGGGCGGCGCCGAGGGAATCCCCGAGGGTGTAGTGACCGTCAGATTGAGGTCGTCGGCCATCATCACCCGCGCGTACCGCTCGAGCGTGGACCGCGAGAGCACGCGGCCGACGATAGGCTCGAGCACCGTTGCGGCTTCTTCGTTAGCGCTCGCCATCGCCTTCGTCAGTGAGTCTCTGGCCAATGTCAGTATTCTTATGTGCCGCTCGATCCCGGCGATCTCGCCTGTGACGCGCTCGATCTCCGCCTCGATGTCCGGCAGCGTCTCGTCGATCTCCATGCTCTCGAGTTGAGCCTCACGACGTTTGACGCTCTCTCTCAGTTCGTCCACACGTGCCCCGAGTTCCTCGCGGTCGCCGCGCAGCTTCGACACGTCCACTGCGGTCACGACAGTGCCGCTCGCGGCCGCATCTCTCGCGCCCCCCTCCATCTCCAGAATGCGGCTCTCGAGCGTGGCAGTCTCTGTCTGGAGTTCCCGTTCCACAATTTCAGGATCGTTCCCCTCGCATACTTCGTAGAGGGTCGCGTTCCAGACGTCCGCGTTGCGCCTCGCCTCGTCCTGCTTGGCAGCGTATTCCTCGAGTCCTCCGTAGGTGCGTATGCCCAGCTTCAGGAGAGACGCGCTCAGCACAGTCTCGCGCTTCTTCCGCTCCTGGACAACACTCCTGATCTCCTCCGCGGCGCTCCAGACACGTGCGGCTTTGCGCAGCAGGAAAACCGCCCACCCGCCCAGTCCGGCGCCGACCACGACCATGCCCCACTTGACAACGGCCGCCATGTCCACCAGGAAGGGAACGATCGTAATGACAACCGCCCCGGCTCCGACAAGCACCACCCCGAGGCCGGGCCGCAGGTCCACCGGGCTCTTACCTCCGGGGACGAGCGCCTTGAGCGTTTCAACCCTGTCGTCCAGCGCATCGAGCGCGGCCTTGGCGGCAATCGCTTCCTTCTCCTGCTCCCGAGAACCCTGAACCACCGCCTCCCAGGCGTCGGCGACGTCTCCACGGAGCTTCCGAATGCGGCCGATCTTTGCCGCACGCTCGTCGAACTCGACCCGCAGCCGCTTCAGTTCCTCATGCTGACCTCGCTTGGTCTCTTCGTTCAGGAAGGTCTCGTCGAGCCCTTCCAGTTCTTGCGAAGCAACGATGAGCTCCTCGCGCTCCCGCGCCAGCTCGCTCCTGACGCGCTGCGTGTCGTCCCACCGTTTGCGAATGACCGCCGCTCTCGGCAGGAGTTCATCTCGCCGGTCGTGCAGTCGCCTCAGCGGACCGGGGTGCTTGGCCGACTTATCCAGCCCGACCTTCAGCCGGTCGATCCTGCTGCAGATCGTGTCGATGACCCGTGTCGCGTCGACCCTTCCACTCGAGCTCGTCATCTTCCGCTCGATGAGCGGGACAAGAGCGCCGCGACGCGCCTGCCCGCCACGTCCCTCAAGCGATGCAAGATCGTCCTGATACACCGAGGCTATCGACTCGAAGGCCTCGCGCGTCTCGAATCCGACGACGCCCGCGATGATGCGATCTATCTCACGGCGGTCCACAATGACGTCGCTCTCGGTGCCGCGTGCGAGTTCCGCCGTGCCGGCCCCAAAGTCCTTCGTCAGTGTGTAGCTGCCGTCTCCCTGCTCGAAATCCAGCTCCAGCTTCATCCCACCACTTCCACCCCACTTCTCGAGAGATCTCAACGACGCCGACCTCGACGCCGGGTCCGCGAAGAGCACGATCGACAGAGCCTCGGCGATGCTGCTCTTGCCCGACTCGTTCGGGCCGACGATCAGGTTGAGCCCCGGCTCCAGCACGACCTCATGGTCGGCGAAGCGCTTGAAGTTGACCAGTCTCAGGCGTCGGATTCTCATCCTATGGCGTCCTTTCCCTGAAGGAGCGCCACGCCAAGCTGGAGGGCCTCCTCGATCTCCTGACGTTCCTCCTCACTTCCGGCCTCCTCGAGCCTCGATCGCATGTGTCTCGCGAAGCGCCCGACCACCAGACGCTCAGGCAGCTGGACGAAGTCCTCGTCGCTTACCCTCACGTGGTAGTCCCTGACGGGAGGACAGACGAAGAAGTAGTCGCCCGCGAGCTCCTCCACAAGGTCCCAGTCGTCAATGCCGGCCTCGGCCGACGTCAGTCCGGTCAGCACCAGCCGGAGAACCGCGTTGGGATTCGAGTGTGCCTGCTCCCTGACCCGCTCCGCTATCGAGAGCGAGTCCGAGGCGTCAGTCAACTCGACTCTGGCCTCGATGACGCTCCTGGCCCCGATGCGCACTTTCGACACGATCGTCCCGCTTGCTCTCAACTCCACTCGCGCGACGTGGCCCTGACCTCCACCGTCCATTACCACGAGTTCAGGCGACCCGGGATAGACGGCCGGAATGCCAATCCCCTCGACCTCGTGCCACGACCCCAGGTGTCCAAGCGCGTAGTAGGACCAGCCCTGACCCGGGAGATCGGACGCCGCGATGGGCTGTCCCTCCTCGACATCGCTGTCCTCGACGACGGCGTGCAGGACCGCTACGTTGAAGGCGAACGCCGGGTCTGGGTCCAGCTCGTCCGCGCTGTCATCGAGCTGCTGGCTCCCCAGAGGATAGCGGTGGATCTTGAGCCCGGCGTGCTCGACCGCCACTGAATCGCGACCGTCGAGGCCGAGCACCGATACCCGCTCGAGCCTGCCGAACTCGTCCCGGTAGCTCGTGTAGACGGATTCGAGGCCGAGCGAATCATGGGAGCCCGGAAGCAAAACGACGCTCGCCCCCGATTCGCTCGTCAACCGCGCGAGTTCCCTCAGTACGAAGCGCACCGTTGCGGCCGACGGGTTGTTGGAATGGAACAGGTCGCCGGCAACCACGAGGGCGTCCGCGTGCTGGTCGATGGCCAGGTCGACGATCCTGCTCAGCGTTCGCCTGAGTTCCTCTCTCTGCTCCGCCAGCCGAGGGGAGCACCGAGGTGAACATCGGACGTGTGTATGATGATGGGCACGAGACCTCCAGCGATGGAGCCACAAGCTCTTCTAAGAACCGCTCACATGGGGACTTCCCCGCGCCCTGTGGTTGCAGAGTTCGTGCCTGAATCGCGTCACCTGTGCGAAAGTGCCGGGATTTCTTCGGCTCCACGCGACCGATTTCGGGCGTCACTCCCGGAAAATGAGCAGGACGCGGATATATCGAAGCATCCGCGTCCTGAAACGCACTCGAATGGCTGATTCCGCGTTCACGATTCCGGCCAGCCGTCTGGTCAGGCGGTCCCGCTCTCCTGCTACTGCGTGTTCAGCCAGTCGAAGAACTGGCCCCACTTCTCGTTCGTCATGTCCGGGGTGATGTCGGTGAATGTCGGGTCCGGGAAGGTGATGGGCTCCGTGACGACCATGCTCTCCGGGTCGGACCACGTGTGAGCCGGGAAGTAATCCGTGATGGGATCGAGCGGGTCCGTGAAGAACTTCTCCAGGTCGACGAAGATGTCGATGTCCGGCGCTGTCGGATCCCCCGAGTCCTCCGCCGGGTTGTAGTTCAGCCCACTCTCCAGAGCCTCGAGCATCTCCCCCGCGACAAAGGACAGACTGTCGGCGAAGCCCGCCCCCAGCGGGATCCACCCCTCGTCGTCGGTGTTCGTGAAGAGATCCGTGTCCTGCGGGTCAGTCTCGCCACCGAGCGACGACGCACCTTCGCTGAGATGGTACTGCATCTCCCAGAGCTCCGAGTGTGCGGACGCCATGTTGTCGCCGGGCCGCAGACTGAGGAAGTCCGGATCGTCGTCGATGAGATACTGAAGGGTCTGCCCCTCCTCCGTATCGACGTTGTAGCTCACGGCGATGTAGAACACGGCCTGCAGAACATCGAGCGGCGCGTGCATGAGGAACGCGTCCGTCGCGTCGATCTCGATCTCGACCACCTCGCGGCTCTCCTCCACTTCGATATGGAGGAGCACAACGCAATCCTGGTCCTCGAACTGCATCAGGTTGCCGTCCGCGTAGTCCAGAGCAGGCAGCACCTCCGCCTCGATGAAGTCCTGAAGCTCGGAGAACGCGAATTCGCTTCTACAGGATTCCTTGAGACGCCTGGCCGCCGTGTAGACGTCGGGTTTCCTGAGCGCGCGGAAGAGGAAGTCACCCGGGCCGCCGCGCCCGCGTCCCTCCTCGGGGAACAAGCCGTCAATAATGTCCGCGAGGTCCGGGTCCTGAAGCACCATCGCGATCCTCGTTATCGCTGCCATCATCAGCGCCCCGCAGTGGTCGGGGTCGATGTCCAGGGCGTCCTCGAAGTAACCGTTGGCCTGTTCCAGATTGATGTCCCACATCCAGGGCGGTTCCTCCGGATTCACGCCACCCATCGAATCCTCAAGGTACGCGATACCCTGAGAGAAGAGCTGATCGGCCGTCGCCGCCTCGTCGGCGCCCTTGTCCTTCGAGCAACCGAACAGACCGAGAGCGACGGCTCCCAGCAGCACCACCAGCACAACGAGCGGGCGTAGCGCCTTCATCTCAACCCTCCCCATGTTCGGGCCTGCGGACGATTCCTCATTCCACCCTCCTCTCACCCCGCCCTCTGATAACAGACGACGGGGCGGGGCGCAACCCCAAATCGGGTTTTGAGGGGAATTCCGCGGGGCCGCTCCCCAGCGGGGGCGCGGGCGATGGCGGGGTACATGAGATGCGCCCCCTCTCGCGGTGGAGAGGAGGCGCTCGTGGTACGCCCAGGAGGACTCGAACCCCCAACCTTCTGGTCCGTAGCCAGACGCTCTA
>JALGZG010000214.1 GCA_025782345.1 bacterium
CACGGGGCCTACGTCTCCCCCAACAACACGGTCCTTACCGTTTTCGGGGACGTCGATGGTGACGCGGCCCTGGCAATGGTCGAGCGGGCCTTCCGCGGCTGGAAGCCGGGGGACGACGTTGCGCCCCGGGTCGTGAACGAGCCCGCACGCATGGAGCCGGAGACGATGACGAGCTACCACGATCGCGCCCAGACCGTCATCTTCCGCGGCTATCACGGCATGCCCTATTCCTCCAGCGACGGCTACGCCATGGACGTCCTCGACGCGGTCATCTCGGGCATCTACTACCCGGGCGGCTGGCTCCACACGGAACTGCGCGGCAATCAACTCGTCTACGTGGTTCACGCCTACAACTTCACGGGATTCGACGCCGGCTACTTCGGCATCTACGCGGCGACCTTCGAGGAGGCACTCGATCAGGCCATGGAGATAATCGATGGCGACATGGAGCGTATCGTGACCGAACTCGTGGGCGACGACGAACTCGAGAAGGCAAAGCAGCTCTGCGTGATCATGCGGCAGACATCACGGCAGACGAACTCATCGCAGGCGAACGACGCGGGCATAGCGGAACTCTACGGCCTGGGTTACGATCACACGAAGGACTATGCGCGGAAGATCAAGGCGATCACGGGGGACCAGGTGCTCGCCGTCGCGCAGAAGTACCTGAAGAACCCGGTGACCATTCTGCGCCGGCCGTCGCCTTCGGAGCAGATGAGCGGGTCCAACTAGGAGAACATCGAGCGCGGAGTGCGGAGCGCCGTCGCAAGGTACGGAGAACAGAGGCGCCCGGGGGCATTGCCCTCGGGCCCTCTTCTTACATCCTTCGAGTCTCCCGCCACCTGTCCCACCGCCGACGCACCCCGACGACCAGCCCGATGGCCAGCTGCCCGAGCAGCGCGCCGAGGACCGCTCCGGCGAGCGCGTCAAGTGGGTAGTGCACTCCGACGTACACCCTCGAATACGCTACCACGACAGCAACGAAGTAGAAGAGCGGCGCGAACCGGCCGAGCCTCCACGAGGCGACCGCCGCCATGGCGAAGGAGTTGGCGGCGTGCGCAGAGGGGAAAGACATCGCGGACGACCGTCCGACGAGCAGGCGGCACTGCGCCGGGGTCAGAGCGTTACAGGGGCGCACTCTCCCCACCAGCGGCTTGATGACGCTGCAGGATATCTGGTCGGTCAGCGCGATCGCGATAATGAGCGCCACGGCGGCCATCCTGCCTCGTCGCCCGCCCCAGATGATCAGTGCGAGCCACAGCCCGACGAGCACCGGATACCAGTTCTCCTGGTGGGTGACAAAGGGCATCACAGAGTCGAGAACGGGGTGTGTGAGCTTCGTGTTCAGGAATACGAACAGCGCCGTGTCGATGGCGACAAGCTGGTTGATCATCTGGTTGCTTCCCCTTGCCCGTCACGACGCGCCGGCGGTGGAGTGCTCTTCAATCGGGTCTCGGACGTCTCGAGCGCGTCCCAGTGCATCCTGTAGACGACCATCTCCTTGCCACCGCAGATGAGGTTCTCGTCGAGCACGACTCGATGAATGGGCTCAGCGAGTTCCTCCCTCCTGACAATGTCAGGGTACCAGTTCGGAAACAGCACGGCGTATTCCGGGCGCCTCGCGCGCAGGAACCTGAACGCGGCGGTCTCGAGCCGCTCACCGCGGCGACGGTAGTCGAGAACCTCAGGTGAGATGAGCCCCACCGTGTCCAGCACCTTCCTCTGAGAAAAGTAGGTGATGGCGCCGACGTCGTTGACCGCCAACACGGCCTCAGCAGGGAGGTTCCTGTCTATCCACTTGCCGATGGAGACCTGCATCTCCTCGATGTTCGCTACTTCCTTCCCGTAGATCTGGCCGCGATACCAGATGTTCCTGAACTGCGACGCCAGGGCGAGCAGCATGAACAGCCAGAGGAGGCTTCGCTCGAGCACCATTCTAGCGGGGCGTCCCATGAACTTGGCCTTGGCGAACACGCGCGCACCGTAGCCCGCCGCACCGTAGACCCCGACTATGCCAACAACCAGCATCAGCGGGGCGACAGGAGCGATGTACCTCCCCTCCTGGTAACTTGCCTGCCCGAACGGAACGACTATGCCTATCGCCAGCGGGAAGAGAACCACGATAAGAGGGATGATGAAGGTGCGGTACTGGCTGTTCTCACGATAGGGCAGGAGGAAGATGAGGCGCAGGAACCCAATACCTGCGAACAGGAACAGAACGGGGTTGTTGTTGAGAACCTCATGCAGAAAGGACATGAAGTAGTCGAAGGGGTTCGTCGTAAACGAGCGGATCAGCTCGGCCTTGCTTCCGGTCACCAGCGCCGCAATCAGGCCCTTGTCCCAGAGCACGGCCTTGGCGTAGGCCGTGTTCGGCAGGAAACCGATCCCGAATTTCCTGCTGAAGATAAGAAAGGGGGCTATCACAACGAAGAAGACGCACATGTGGATCAGGACCGGGACGATCCAGTCCCTTGCGGCGACTTCTCTCCACCTGATCAGAGTGGCGGCAAGCGCCCGGTCGAGCATGGCCGCCACGAAGAAGACCGTGCACTCCGGACGCGCCAGCGCCGCAAGACCGAAGAGAAGCGTGGAGAAGTACTGCCTGCGGCCGCCCGCGTGGCCGTACAGAACGTGAGCCACGACGCCCGCGAGAGAGAGCATGACCGCGAGCGTCACCTCCATCCCCGACAGACTGGCCCAGACGAGCCTTGGAAGCGCGCCCGCCATGATCGCGGCGAACAGGGCCTCCTTGGGGTCTTTGGATATCGCCCGGACGAGTGTGTAGATGAAGAAGACGGTCAGGCCCAGGAACAGCACGCCAAGGAACTTGCCCGTGAGTACGGGTTCTCCGGTTATCAGATACCCCGCCGCCGTCAGGAGAGTCCAGAGAGGCGCCGTGGAACCGGAGACCGGAATCCCGGGGTTGTAGGAGAACCCGTCGCCCAGGGCGAGATTCCTCGCGAACTGCGCGTGGATCCAGCTGTCGTCCAGTGGGAAACCGTAAGTGCCCGCGGTGCTCTGCTCCTCCCAGAGGAAGTAGCCCACGGTCACCAGCATCACGATGAGCGCTATCAGTATGTGCGTGCGGGTGCTCAAATCGGGCTCACACTCCTCTCCCCCGGTGGCCAAGCACGGTCACACAGCACGTCGAACATCGAGCAGACCGCGCCGCTGAGACCGTGACCCCGTATGCTATCCGCAAGACCGCCCCGCGTCAACAGTGGTCCGACCGCACCGAGGAAGCCCTTCCGTACAAGCCGTGGGCCCGGGGAGACCCCGGGCCCACGATTGCCTCAATCAGCAGAATGCCGATTCTAGCGATACAACGACTTGATGCTGCCCCAGCTGACGGACTCGACCGGACTGGTAGGAACCTCGTACCAGAGGTCGTCGATCATGACACCGGCGTCGCCGCCGGCACCCGGACCACATCCGTTCTCCGTGGTGTACATGATCCACAGGAACCCGCCCCAGCTGTACGGGGGAAGGTCGAACTGGGTGATGTCGAAGCCGGTGTTCAGGCCCGCGCCGCCCCAGCCGTCGCAGGAGCCGAAGTCGCCCCAGTACGACACGATGCCGTAGTAGTTGCCGCCGGCCGTGCCGTAGAACGCGCAGTAGTCGTTGTCGACCGTCGGGACCGCGAAGTGCACCGCCATGTGAGCCGTGCAGGCGCTCGCGCCGCTGATATCAACGAGCGGCGAGAACAGGCCGTTCTGCAGCATCGGCGGGACCAGGCTCGTGTCCGAGTCATCGCCGCACCACCAGCTGTGCGGGTCGCTGTACGCCGGGCAGCACCTGTCGATCAGGTGCCAGAAGTCGCCGGCTGCGCCGGGAACGGCCGGGATCAGGCTGACCTGGTCGTCAGCGTTGTCGAAGAAGTACACGTACCCGCCGAAGTAGTCAAACACCTTGACGATGTCGCACATGAAACCACCACCGACGGACAGATAGTCACCATCCTCATCCGACCAGGCGCCGTCCGACAGGAAGCGGAAACGAGCGTTGAGCGGATTGTCGTACGTACCGAGGATGAAGCCGTAGAGACCGATGTCGGTCCACGGCGCCGCACCGTCGTAGCCACGGTTCAGGTTCACATAGACACCCATGCTCTCGGCCTGAACGTACGTGTAATCGTAACCGATCTCCGAATCGTGACGGAACGCGTAGGTCAGGATCGGATACGTGGCAGCCGACAGGTCGGTCGTCGGAATGAGCAGTCTGTCATCCCAGCTGTTGCCGTAGCCACCGTCGGTATCATAGTCGAAGTTACCGCACCACCAGGAGTACGTGCCTTCGTAGGCCATGTACGTGTCCAGGTGGAAGTGCGGGGCGGCGCCGGCGCTGAAGTCGGTCGACGAATACGCGCTGACGTCGCCTTCCATGTCGTCATACCAGATGACCGCGTTCGCGCGATTGGGCGTGCTGGTCTCGTACGTCGGCTTGGATTCGGTCAGCTTCGCGGAGGCCACGCCCACGCAAAGAGCCAGTACGGCCAGGACGATGAACAGCTTCTTCATTTTCGCTCTCCCACTGAGTAGGTTGCACCTAACCAACTACTCCTCTGAATCCTCTTTGGTGCTGTGTCTCACACAGCCCCCATCGGCACGACGGTCGCGGCACACTGTCCAGATCGCCGCCCCCCCCCCGATCGCACCGTCTCACCTCATAGACGCACCTCCCGTGCAGATGAGCCTAGCCATTGTCAACAACTCACCTTCATCTCACTGCGGGGTTGCAGTCCCGCCCCGTGCCCCTTCCTCCACTCTCGCGGGGCATGAGGCCTGGTCCGCGTACATTTCATGTTTCGGTGAACGGCCATTCAGGTTGCGTAAGAGCATGCCTCTCACCCAATCTGCAACCGCATTCCTGAAGGACCTCGCCAGGAAGGGCCTGTGCCTCCCCCTCCGCTTACCTCGAGAAGCTGCGCCCCACAGCACAGCAAGCCTCGCCGCCATATGTGCAAGGCCCGTTCCACTCCGGGGAGACGACCGCGAGTCATTTCGACTGTGGCAACAGTGCTCTGGGGCTTTCTGCGCAGGTCCCGCGGACTGGCCGACTCGCCAGGCTGGGGCTGGCCCGTACACAAGGGAGGGCCCGCGCCTGGAGCGCGAGCCCTCGGACAAACGAAGAGGCCCGGGGTCGAAACCCCGGGCCCCTGCCCATGTATGGCAACCTGCAGTCAGTTACTAGCGATACAGGGCCTTGATGTTGCCCCAGCTGCTGTCCTCAACCGGGTTCGGGTATGGCACACCGTAGAACGTCACGTGGTCGACGTAAACGCCGGCTGGACCATTAACAGCCGGACCGCAGCCGTTGTCTGTGGTGTTCATGATCCACTCGTAGCCAACCTCTGTGATCGGAG
>JALGZG010000021.1 GCA_025782345.1 bacterium
ACGCCCTCTTGAATCGTCAGATAGTCCCCACCACCGCTACCGTCGACGATGATGAGGTCGGCGGCGGCCGGTGCTGGCAAGACTGCGAGCAGGGAGACAGCTGAAAGCAGAAGCAGTGTTCTCATAGGAACCTCCTCAGGAACGGACGGGAGGGGGGTAGGTACTCACACGAGGTTTCACTTGTTCATTTTACCGCATCTGATAAGCTTTGTCAATGAGTAGTTACACACAACTCTGGACATTGCCATAGAGGCGTGCCACGAAGGACGCGTGACAGCAGGAGTCGTGCGGTGATGACGACACGGCGCTATGATATTCTGTGGGGTCTGCCGGTAGCACTGGCCCTGATTCTGGCGTTCTGGGTCCTCGGTGCAGGCGGAGCTGCTCGAGTGGCCTGGCTTCAGCTGCTCGGCGCGGCAGTGATCCCGCTGCTCGTCCCCGAACCATCCTCCTGCTTTCGCTCGCTTTCGTGGCGCTCGCGGCCCTGTCACTTGTCACCTCGCAGAACAGGGGTATCACGGCGGGCGCCGTCGCGACTCTCGCGGCCGGCGTGGCTCTCATGCACGTGGCGTGCCTCGTTCCCCGCCGAGCCGCGGCGATGCTGGTCGCTGCCCAGGTCGTGCTCGTACTGCCGATCGCCGCGTCGGCGATTCTGGAACCCCTCGGTGGAGGATGGCTGGCGCCACATGACTACTTCCCAGGCAGGGCGATGGCCAACATCTGACACCGCATGACTATTACCCGGGCAGGGCGATGGCCAACATGGGCGGGCCGGGACCGTTGGGCGCTCTGCTCGCCGCGGTAATACCCGTGGCGGCCGCTTTCCTCCTGGCCTCGCCGAAGCGAACTCTGTCGATTCTCTCGGGGGTTGCCGTTGCGCTCACGATCGGCGCGCTCACCGCGACCTTCTCGCGCGCGGCACTACTGGCGGCCACCGTGGGGTTCGTCACGGTCGTTGCCGTCCTCGTGCGCGCGAGCGGGTTCGATGCAAGCGGCGAAGACGGACTCCAACTCCGCCGCCGGGTGGTGCGGCGGGCGCTGGTCGCGGTGGCGATGGCCATACTGATAGTCCCCGTGTACAACGGCATTGTCCGAGAGAATGCCCCGTCTGACTTCGCCATTGGAGTGAGACCGGGAACCCAGACCTTCGAGTTCGCTCGGCAGATCGAGGGGACCGAACTGACGAACGTGGAGGTCAGAGTCCTCTGCTGGCGAACCGCTGTCAGGACGATCTCCGGCAGCCCTCTGACCGGCGTGGGTGCCGGGTGCTTCGGCGCAGCATCGGAGGGGCTGATCCAGGACGGCCTGAAGCGGGTCGCCGCCGCCCGCGGACTCGTGTACGAATTCGCCTACAACGACTACCTGCAGATGGGTGCGGAGCTGGGCATTCCCGCGCTGGCCGTGTTCATCTCTCTTCTGACGGCAATCCTCCTGTCCGCAAGATCCGGCTGTCGCAGGCAGGCTGAAACACTTCTAGGCGATTCCCTCCGTCTTGCGGCCGTCGCTGGTGTGGTGGGCGCGCTGTCCGCACTGCTCGCCCAAGCGTTTGTGGACTTCCCCCTTCACCTGCCGTCGCACCAGACCCTCCTCTGGGTCAACCTGGGACTCCTGACGGCCCTAGCGAATCCCCGCGTCGCGAGCGACACTGGGCCTGTCACCACGCGGACACCGCTTCGGAGCCTCGCTGCCGCGCTTGCCGTACTCGTGGCGGCGGCGATGGCGACGGTGGGGATCCGCTGCATTCTCGCGGAACGCAGTGCGGTGGAGGCGGTCCGGCTTCACGAACTCGAGGACTGGGAAGAGGCGCTCGAACTCGCCACCCGGTCCACCGTACTTGCTCCGCACGAGCACGCCTACTGGGTGCTTCTGGCCGAGATGGCGAACAAGGCGACACTGGCCGGAGTTGACCCTGGACGCACACTCCCAATGACGTTCGATGCCTACAGGCAGGCGGGGCGAACGTATCCCGATCACGCTCCGACGTACGGCCGCGCGGGTGCGCTCTACCTCTCACACATGGCCGCGGTACCGGGGGCGGCGGACAGCGC
>JALGZG010000088.1 GCA_025782345.1 bacterium
CGCGTCCCTCGCGGCACGCGCCAGCCGTTCGTGGTGGGCATACCACTCAGGCACTTCTTCTATCTCCCAGTAGCGAAGCTCGAGTCCTTCAGGCGAGCACGCGAGCGTTCCGCCCTCCACTTCGCACAAGTACAGGATCGAGACCGTTCCGTGAGGGCCAGCGGCTCCGCCCGCCGGCCTGGGGAACAACCCCACGAGTCTCGTCGGCCGTACGACCAGGCCCGTCTCCTCCTTCACCTCCCGGGAGACCGTCTCCGATGGACTCTCGCTCGGCTCCATCCACCCGCACGGGAGACACCATGTGTCGGTGTCCACCCGCCGCATGAGCAGGATGCGCCCCGCGTCATCGAAGATCGCACCGTCACTGCCCACCTTGGGTGTGATGTGGCCCAGTTCAGCTCGGAATCGCTCCCGCACCTCGGACGGCGGCAAGTCGAGGGCCTGCCCGTAGTACTCCTCCACAAGCTCCAGGAGACGGGCGTAGCGGACACGGTCATACTCGTTGCCGGCGTACTTCAGCCCGTTGGACGCCAGAATCCGAATCTCATCGAGAAGCTCAAGAGCATCCATGGCATCTCCACACAGAACCATCAGGTCGCCCCGAGTGGACGCGCTGGTTCGGAGCCCGCGGCTCACTCCCCCTCGTACACGTAGTCCAGTTCAGTCACTTCGCCCCGCCAGTACGGGAAGCGCCCGTCAGGCAGAAGCCACGCCGCCTCGCCCGCACTCGGCACGAGCACACCGTCTCGCTCTTCGTACTCTGAGACCAGCGCTTCCCAGGGTGTCGGTACCGGAGTGCCGTCGACGTCCCGGAATCGCGAGGGCGTGTAGACGCTCTCGACGAGACCGTCGGTACTGAAGCGGAAGTCGCACGACACCGATGTCTCCCCCACCGTCAGAGACGCCCGCGCACTGGAATCGCTCAGCGCCGCCCAGTGAACACCGTTTCGCGGCAGAAGAGCCGCCGGGAACCACACTGCCTCTCCCAGATACCGCTGCAGAGCTCCTGCTGAGATCTCGGGCGTCCCGTGAACGTCCACCACCGGCACGAGACCATGGATGGCGCCTCTCATTGAGCCGCCACCGCCCACAAAGGCATCACGGACGAGCACGTCAAGGCCGGGACCAAGCGAGATGCGCGCATCCCACACGAAGCCCGGCGGACGTGTGTGAAACACCTGCTCCGCCCTGAGCGGCTTCCACTCGCCCGCCCCGGGGCGCTGCGCGAACTCGCCTGTCCAAAGCACACGGACGCTCGCTACCTGTCGCGGATCCGGACCGAGCACGGCTCCGAGATACCTGGCAACCGGTGCGGGCAGCGAGTCGATCTCTGCCGGGAGTATCGCCGCAGACACCGTCTCCATCGAAGGGTTACTCAGCTGAGCAACAAGGTCGTTCGTGACGGACCGCCACCGCACACGGGCCACCAGTAGCGTCAGCGCGACCGCCACCAGAATCACTACGATCACGAGACCTGCGGCTCTCATGTCTTCGACTCCCCCCAGGCGACCGCTGTCGCCAGTCAGGCGGCTCACACTCGGGGCCACAGGCTTCAGCATCAAGCGAGCAGCGCCCACCCTGTACTCACAGCACCTTCGTCAGGATCCCTGCCACGGCGAAGACAGCCGCAAAGGACGATGCGATCGAGCAGTACTGGTAGAGCGGCCCTACCTTGCCCGTCTCCTCCAGCGTCACGCGCTTGTACACGCTCAGGTATCTGAAGATCATCCAGCGCACCATCAGCGGGTTCGCCTGAAGGCCACGGGCCCGAAGATCATTGGCGATTCGGATACCGAAGCCGACCGATGTGAGAGCACAGGCAACAGCCAACAGCATCAGCACAAGAGCCAGTTCCATCTCAGGGTCTCCTTGCAGAGTTCGAGATTCCAGCACGGGAGATAGTCATCAGTAACTATACCGCTGAAGACCCAATGTATTCCCTCATCTTCCCAGTGCGTCTCGTACGGCACGGCTTCTGGTTACTCCCTCTGGATTCATGTCGCCCGTGACCACCCGGAGACTCAGCACGTGTATCGTCACTCCGACCGCGACAGTTAACAGCAGCGTCCGGACCACCCAGCCGTCGGCGACCGCGATGGCCGCGTAGCCGATGCTCCCCCAAAGCAGCACCATCGTGACTGCCTTGACCCTCCTGGTGGTCGCCTTGTGTTCCCGGTAGTTCCTGACATGGGCGCCCATCCATCGGTGATTCAGGAGCCACTCGTAGTGCCTGTCTGAGCTGCGGGCGAAACACGCGGCCGCCAGCAACAGAAAGGGGGTAGTAGGCAGTAGCGGCACGAAAGCTCCCGTGACACCGAGCCCCACTGCCAGCATGCCGGCAGACAGAAGCAGCCACTTGCGCGCGCGGGCGTTCACTTTCTCTCCTCCCGCGGCGTCAAGCCGGCTCGCTCAGCTTCGAGGCCAGTTCCCCGGCCCACACCCTCGCGATCTCCGGGTCGGTCATATCCTTGAGCTTCCCCCCGAACCCCGGCATCTTCCCCGGAAACGCATCGTACACGACCGGGTCCAGGCCGTACTTCTCAACAAGTGGCACGAGGAACTTCGCCCTCGACTTCTCCGCGTTCTCAACAGCCATGCCACTGGAGAGGAAGATGGCCAGCCGCTTCCCCTCGAGTTCCTTCCGCCGGAGGAACTGCTTGCCCTTCCGGTACACCATGCCGATTCGAACGCCCGTGCCGACTACGACGCTCCCGTACGACGACAGATCCCGGATCTTGTGGCGCTTCAGATCGACCACGTCCACGACGTGGCCCCGCGATCGCAGTGTGTCGGCAACGATCTGCGCGTAGCTCTCAGTCGCACCGCCTGCGCTGACGTAGGCGAGCAGCGTCTTTCCATCCATCTCCGAAGCGCCTCCTTCCTCCTCGTCACACAAGGGCATGACCTGACCCGCCGACTGCAAGCACTAGTCAGTCTGCCTCCGCCGACTCCGAGCGGCGTCACGAAGCTCCCGAAAGAGCTCGGCCAGTTCCGGCGGCTGGTAGTGCGCGTTCAGACCGCTCGGATTGGGAAGCAGCCACAGCCGAGCCCCGGCCAGCTCCTCCTGTTGCGGACCGAACTCGGCCTTCGGGCGCCGGAACGCCTTCTGGTACGCTCCCTTCCCCAGGACCGCCACGCAACCCGGACTGTAGCGCCTGACCTTCCGCTGCAGCAGCCCGCGACCCTGACGCAGTTCCTCGGTGGACAGCGCGGCCGCAACAGACGTCGCGCGCGCTACCAGATTCGTCAGACCACATCCGTATCGGAGCATCTCGTTCTGTTCGTGGGGCTCGAGAAGGCTCTCCGTGAATCCCGAGGCGTGCAACGCCGGCCAGAAACGATTCCCGGGCCGCGCGAAGTGGTAGCCCACGGCGGCAGAGTACAGCCCCGGGTTGATGCCGCAGAAGAGAACGTCCAGATCCGGCGCCAGTATGTCACGAAGACGCTTGCCGTGGGCCGACTGGACCTCCTCCACTGTGGGCTTCTTCTGTCTCACGTCAGGCATCTCCTCCCGCGGGACCGCAAGGCGCTGAGGGGAAGGGGACAGACTAGCTCCCCTTCTTCACCTTCCCCGCCAGACGCGGATAGACCAGCCCCGCGAGGATCGCACCGACAATGGGGGCAACCCAGAAGAGCCAGAGCTGCGACAGGGCCCAGCCACCCACAAAGACGGCCGGTCCTGTGCTCCGGGCAGGGTTCACCGACGTGTTCGTGATCGGTATGCTGATCAAGTGGATCAGCGTCAACGCGAGGCCGATCGCGATGGGAGCGAGTCCCTTCGGAGCACGCTCGTCAGTCGCACCCAGGATTATGAACAGGAACATGAAGGTCAACACCAGCTCGGCCACCAGCGCGGCCGCCAGTGAGTATCCGCCGGGCGAGTGCTCCCCGTAGCCGTTCGACGCCAGCCCACTGCTGATATCGAATCCGGCCTTTCCGCTCGCTATCAGGTAGAGAAGACCGGCGGCCACGATCCCACCAACTACCTGTGCGATGATGTACGGAAGCAGATCCTTGGCAGGGAATCGCTTGCCTACCCACAGGCCGAAGGAGACGGCCGGGTTCAGATGACATCCTGAGATGTGTCCGATCGCGTAGGCCATCGTGAGGACGGTGAGTCCGAACGCCAGCGCGACCCCCAGCAGGCCGATTCCAACCTCGGGGAAACTCGCAGCGAGCACGGCACTGCCGCATCCACCGAAGACCAACCAGAACGTCCCAATGAACTCCGCCCCAACACGTCTCGAAAGCGGCATTGTCATTCCCTCGCTGCCATGGATCCAGCGGCGCACCGGCGACGGTCTCTGCGAAGAGGATCATGAGTCCACCCGGATCCGGCACGTAGAACCGACGAAGCAGCGCCGAGCTGTGTATCTGACTCAGCGACACGCCGCGAGCGTCAAGGGCGGCGCGCCACGACCTGTCCCCCACAAGCCATTTCACTCAGCGTAGCAACACCATCCTCTGCGTCGCCATCGCACCGTCCACCTCGAGCCGGACGAAGTACACGCCGGATGCAACCTGTTCCCCGGAACTGGCTCTCCCGTCCCAATCGACCGCGACGAAACCCTGAGCTCCCGTCGCGGGGTCCAACTGCTGAACGAGCCGACCGGTCACATCATGCACGGACAGCCGGGCAGACCGCCAGCCGTTGGGAAGCGTGTAGCCAATAGTCGTACGCGCTGTCGCAGGATTGGGCATCACGTAACGGATGCCGAACACCAGCGTTCCGGGCACAACAACAGAAGGGTGTATGTCAGTCGCGAGGACCTCTTCCTCAGAAGCCAGGAGTGCGCGCAGCTCGTACCAGAACGTCCCGCCGGGCCACGCGGTCTCGTCGACGTAGCTGCCCAGCACAGGATCGAGCGGGTTCGGGGTCAGACAACTGTAGGGACCGTCCGCAGAGAGAGAACGGTAGATCCTGAGGCCGACACCTGGACAACCGGGAAGCACCCACCTGAGCAACACGGTGTTGTCCTCGGGCACGAGCGTCGCATAGAAAGCGGTCTCAACGGGCGTGTCGGGGCCCTTGACGCCCAGGCTGTGAAAGCTGCCCCCTCCGACCGCGATGAAGTCCTCGTTTGGAGCGGGGACATCGCACTGGTACTCGTCGTTTCGTCCCCAGACCACGATCGTCCCGTCAGACTTGAGGCCCAGGCTATGGGACCCTCCTCCCGCGACGGCACTGAAGCCCGTGTTCGGGTCGGGGACGTCGCACTGGTTGTCCAAGTTGTTCCCCCAGGCCAGAATCGTCCCGTCGGACTTGAGGCCCAGGCTGTGATTTTCGCCCGCCGCGACCGCGATGAAGCCCGTGTTCGGCTCGGGGACGTCGCACTGGCCGTGACCAACGTACCCCCAGGCCACGATCGTCCCGCCAAGCTTGAGGCCCAGGCTGTGAAGCTTGCCTCCCGCGACGGCAATGAAGTCCGCGTTCGGGTCGGGGACATCGCACTGGCCCTGAGTGTTCCACCCCCAGGCCACGATCGTCCCGTCGGACTTGAGGCCCAGGCTGTGATGCATGCCCCCGGCGACCGCAGTGAAGTCCCCGTTCGTCCCGGGGACGTCGCACTGGCCCTGGGCGTTGTCCCCCCAGGCCACGATCGTCCCGTCGGACTTGAGGCCCAGGCTGTGTATAAAGCCCGCCGCGACCGCAGTGAAGTCCCCGTTCGTCCCGGGGACCTCGCACTGGCCGTCCCAGTTGAACAGCCAGGCCAGAATCGTCCCGTCGGATCTGAGGCCCAGACTGTGATAGCGGCCCCCCGAGACAGCAACGAAGTCGGCGTTCGCCCCGGGGACGCCGCACTGGTCGTGGCCGTTCTCCCCCCATACCACGATGGACCCGGGCACCTGGCCATGTGCGACACCCGTGCCGAGGACGAACATGCCCAAGAAGACCAGACCAAAGACTGCCAGGACGCGCTTCATCAGGACGCGCTTCATGATGCCAGCCCTCCTTCCAGTGTAGGACAGGAACCTGGTGATCTCACGTCAGTGGAACATCTGGCTGACGGCTGCGTTTCAGCCGCGAGCGTCAAGGCTGGCGCGGCGGGTGCGTCGCGCGCAACTGCCCACCACTACTTGGCTACTACACCAACACCCGATAGCCGTCAAGCCGCTTGAAGCGCGACCCACCACCTCCCGGATGATCCCAGGGCACGCCAACGATTGGTTCCGCAGTGTCGTCCAAGCGTCACCGATACAATGCCTTCATCTTGCCCCAAGTGGTCGCCTCGACAGCAGCCGGCTCAGTATATAGCACAGTTAGCTTGGGTCTTGGGTACGCAATGTTGTCCGACGAGGCCACCAACCAGCCAATGGACCCGGTATCCGCAGCGACCCTCAGCCCGAGGAGAGATCGAACTCGATGAATGCGGCGCTGCGTCGCGCGCCTCAGCACGCTGTGCAGTCGACGGGACAGCCAAGCTCGCCGGCTGCAGACGCTGGCTAGACGCCGCCCTTGCCAACCAACAGCATTTGCCCCACGAGACCCAAGAGGAAACCGACAACGGCTCCAAGCGCGGGCCCCCAGTGGTGCTGGAGCTTCGCCTGCGGCGCGATATCCTGGAATGTCAGATACAGAATTCCACCACCACAGAACATCATCAAGCGAGCCAAGAGAACAGGACGATCGGCAAGAGCGACAATGCCAAGCCACGCCGCTGCCGGACCCAGCAAGCTCAAGAGCGCAAATGACGCCAGGACGCGACCGCGCGTCAGAGAGCCACGAGCTGTCATTTCGCGATACGCGTTGAACCCTTCCGGGAGATTCTGCAGACCGATGAGGAATGCCAACAGCGGACCCGCTGGAGACGCCAACGCGAAGGCCGCACCCAGAGCGATCGCCTCGGGCACGAAATCGAGCAACATCGCCATAAGCTGTGCTGCGGACCCACCACGCCTCGCCACCATCCAATCTGCCAGGAGAAAGAAACCCGCCCCAGTCAGAAAGGCCACTGACGTCCCGGCCACCGAGAGATTCCGCACACCATCAGGCACCATGACTAGCGCGACCGCCGCCAAGAGGGCTCCACCACCGAAGGCAATCACGGTGTGGCGAAACTCCCGCTCAAGCCAGTCCGGCCGAATGTGCTCCAGCGCGGCCACCAAGCCACCCACGACCATGGCAAGCCCAGCTAGCAACGACAACACCAACGCCTCAATCATCAGATTGGCCTCATTGTCTATACCAAGGGTGGCGTCTAGCGGACCGTGTATCAGCCTCGACTGTCAACGCTGGAGCGGGGCGCGCTGGCTGACGCGAAGCGGCACCCCCCTCGTGCAGATCACGTGACACCAGAGCTCGCCGGCTGCATAGGCTAGTTACGCGGCCCGCCACGGAGCAGCAGACGTTCAGCCAACGAGACGATCAGCTCTGGCTGCTCGAGCTGTTCCAGCCAGTCAGACGGGATGGCAGACTCGCCGTAGAACGCGCCGGCTATCTGACCGCAAATAGCACCCGTCGTATCCGTGTCATGCCCCAAGTTGACCGCGAGTAGAACCGCGTTGCGAAACGAGTCCGTCATCTGAAAACACCAGAGAGACGCCTCAAGACTCTCGACCACGTAGCCGGACCCTCGAATCTCATCTGCGGATTTACCCGTGTACGCCCCGTGAGCGATTCCGCGAATCGAGGGACTAACTATAGACTCGGGGACACCACTGAAGAGACACTCGTCCTTCGATGCCCCGGACAGAATGCGGAACAGGATGTCTCCCATGAGGCGACAGGCGTCCACGCACTCCTGAGTACCGTGAGTCGTGCGCGAGCTGTTGGCACTGTGCTCCAAGATCTCCTCACGGTCAGGGAAGTAGTACAGAGCCAGCGGAGCGTAGCGCATGATGCAGCCATTGCCCGCAGTCTGCGGATCGGTCGGACCGCTGTAGGGCTCCCCCGTCTCCCTGAATGCCTCGAGCGCGTCACTGATCGTGAAGCCCAAGCCGAATCCGGCCGACGCGCAACTCATGTAGCCCTCATCCAACCACTTGAGATATCTGCGCATCTGGTCGGCGGGATCGAACCCTCCCTGCTCCAGCAAGCTCTCGCCCAAACACAGAGCCATGCTCGTGTCATCGGTCAGGTACCTCTTGGAAGGCCCAGCGGCCCCTCTCCCGTCATGTCCATGATAGGCTCAAAGGTGCCACGCGGCTGGCCTTCCACGGGGGCGCCAAGCGCGTCGCCCACGGCCATGCCGAGAAGACAGCCTCTGTACCTCTCAAACCTATCCACGATTCCCTCCGGGCGCTCTAACGGACCGCGTATCAGCCGCGAGCGTCAAGGCTGCCGCGGCGGGCGCGTCTGCGCCCGGTGCAGTCGACCTGACAGCCAAGCTCGTCAGCTGCACACGCCAGTTAGGCAGCCTCGCCGCTGCTACGGCTCACGGGGCGCCTTGGTGAAATCGTAGACGTCCTTCGATCCCGCAATGGCGCCCCAGACGAGACCTACCGCAAGCCCAATCACACCGAAGACCACACCGCCCGAGACGCGGGTCATGTATGGGTCTCTCGTCCCTACTATCATGCCTGGAACGGCCCCGATCAGGAAGCCGAGCGCGGCGCCCTCGAGCGCTCCCCGTCCGTGTCGCCTGATCGAGATCGCTCCAATCTCGGAAGTGGGCACACCTCTGCCTATGTCGAGCTGCCATGGCCGGGAATGCGAAGGCCGTCCGACTACATCGAACCAGGTTGAGTCAGCGGTGACTCTGACGTTCTCTGCCCATAGCTCTTTCGTCTCCAGGAGTGTGATGTCTACTGTCCGGCCCTTCACCACGCGATTCACCTCATTGACAACATCCGCTGATGATGTCGGATCCGACGGATGCACGTGACTGCAGCCCGCGAGCATCGCAACGAGCGTCACTGAAGCAATGGCCTTTCTCATCACGTGTTCCCTCCTCTCGAACGCCCTCTGTCTAACGAACTGCGTATCAGCCGCGAGCGTCAAGGCCGGCGCGGCGGGCGCGTCTGCGCCCGGTGCAGTCGGCGTGACAGCCAGGCTCGTCGGCTGCACACGCCAGCTAAACGGATTCGCCCGATCTCGATGTACTGCAGTCAACTACGCAACTCACACCCACTCCTCGATCTCGGCGTGGCGCCTGCGCCGCCCTCGCGCGTAGCTAACCGCCTGGACGGCGCTCGTCGAAATCGCGAGCAGGCTCGGACGAATCCCACCGTCTGAGCACCAGCGCAGAATAGCACAGCCACGTCCCCCAAACGTCTCGTCGTAGAACAGCAGCTTGTATCCCCGCGTCGTCACGAGGCTGCGAAACAGCGCCCAGCGCTCGCCGCTCCGCCCTGCGTCATCAAGAACAACCAGCGCTCCGGGCACGAGGTGGCGACTTGCCATCTGCAGAGCACCATCGCGCCCATAGAACCCCTGTGGAGCGTCAACAAGTACCAGGTCGTAGGGACCTCGAGAGGCAACGATACCCGCAGCATCCCGGAAGCAGTAGCAGATCCCCGTGGCACTCAGTGACAACCTGAGCTTCGACTCCACGATTCGGCTGTCGACGTTCGCCAGGTCGGACACGCGCCTCCACTGGTCACGGCACCAGCCCAGGTTCTGCTCCATTGAGGTGAGCTTCCCGCCGGACAGACGGGAGAGGGATGTTGCCAAGACCAGCGACGAAAGCCCTGCACCGAACTCCAAGACATTGGAGAGCCCCAAGCCAATGATGGCGCGCGCGAGCAACCTCGCGAGATCAGGCGACACGGCCCAGGTGTTGCAATCCTCCCTCAGCAGGATCTCAATCTCAGTGTACCGCGTATCAGCTGCCAGCGTCTCAGGGAGCTCGCCGCTCTCCGTGAACCCCTCCAAGGCCGCATCCCGTCGGCCGACCAGCGATCCCCTCAAGTTACCCAACACTCCCACGAGATCTCCTCTCTCGAATCCGTCTAACGGACCGCGTATCACCCGCGAGCGTCAAGGCTGGCGCGGCGGGTGCCGGCGGCAAAGCAGCACCTGCAGCCGCCGTGACAGTCAAGCTCGCCGGCCGCATACGCTAATCAGGTGGCTGCACGCATCCCCGAGCGCCCCAGTGGTGATGCGACAAGCAACCCGGCCACTACGTAGAGCATGACCAGTATCAGTGTACCGGCGATCCGGTGGTCGCCGGGATCGAAGTGCGAACCCACATCAATCCCGATCTGCGCGACGCGCCACACCAGGAACGCAACGAGAAGCCAGCGACTCCAGGGAATCCCGCGCCAGGTCAGCACGCAGAACACGAGGAGACCAACAGAACTCACGATCATCGGGATCTTATCTGCGCCTCCCTCTACAGAGAGCATCACGACGAGAAAGACCTCGAGCACCAGGACAAGTGACAGGATTAGCCGCAACGGCCACCTGGGGAGTCGCTTCTCTTTCACATCCGGCAATTGCCACCTCCTGTCTTGCGTGCAGTCCACCTAGCGGACCGCGTATCAGCCACGAGCGTCAAGGCTGGCGCGGGGTGTGCTGGCGACGCGAAGCGGCGCCCCCCGTGCAGACCACGTGACACCCAAGGTCGTCAGGTGCGTACGCCAGTTAGACGACGTGCCCTTTCCGCGTGTGGAATCGGAACCTGGGAACGAACATAGGGACACGACGCCTGTAGTCTGCATACTCAGCACCGAACCGACGTTCAAGCTCCGGCTCTTCCATAAGCCTCAACTCAATCACGTTCGCCACAATGAAGGCCGGCGTCACGAAAAGGACAAGCGATACGGAATGCAGTAGAAACCCCACACCGAATAGAATGACGAACACACCCGTCAGCATGGGATTCCGGGTGCGTGCATACGGACCGTGCGTCACGAGCTCGCGCGGCGGGTTGAAGGGCACCGGCGTCCCTCTTGCCCTGAGGAAGAACGCCGTACAACCTCCGCTGAGGAGGACACCAGCTACCGTTAGCGCGAGTCCTACCAATGTACCGCGGCGCCCCACCATGAGTTCCGGGAGTCCCAGCCAGGCGTCGAGGCACCTCGCAGCGACCAAGAGCAGGAGGAGTAGCCCCAGGAAGAACACCAAGCCCAGGGGCGTGAGAAGCGCGCGACGTCGATGAGAACCAGTAGCCGCTGAGTGAAGCGGGTCAACCAGGCTCATTCTCCCCTTCAGATCCGAGTTCTCAGTGCGAGTCTACGGGCGCGTTCGTCTAACGGATCGCGTATCAGCCGCGAGCGTCAAGGCTGGCGCGGCGGGTGCGGGCGACGCGAAGCGGCGCCCCCCGCAGACACCGTGACAGCCAAGCTCGTCGGCTACATGCGCCAGTTAGCCTGCGCTGCGCTCCTTGTCGAGCGCCAACAGGAGCGCGATGGCAATCAGAGCCAAGTTCGTACAACCCCGGGAGAAGCCCTCTGGCGAGATCCCCAGAATGGTGACTCCCATGAAGCTACCCAAGACCGCGAGGACGAAACCAACGACCGACAGCAAGATCAGCGCACGCGTCAGCTTACGCATGGTCTGCCTCCTTGATCTGAGTTCTGCGTGCCGTGCCTGGCAAGGTGGCGACGCCGAACAGGCAGCGGCTTCGGCACGCGGCCGACGAGATCACTACTCCCCGAGCACAAGTACCTCAGGCGCAGGCTAACGGACCGCATATCAGCCACGAGCGTCAAGGCTGGCGCGGCGGGTGCTGGCGACGCGAAGCGGCGCCCCCCTTGCAGACACCGTGACGGCCAAACTCGTCGGCTGCATACGCTAGTTGTACAGTGCCTTCAGTCGGCCCCACGTGGCAGGCTCGACCGGAGTTGGTAGCCAGTACTCGAGCCTCATCATGCCCTCGGGCTCAGTGTAGTACTGGTACTGCACTACGCCCACACCTTCAGAGTACCAGTCCTCCGGGAAGAAACGACTATCAAGGCGACCGATCGACAGGCGGCGCCCGAAGACATCAAACTGCATTCCCGCAGGAGACCGCAGGCTGGGAGGGGGGGGATAGTCCCCGATGCCAAACGAGTGGAATGCTCCGGCCGGCACCAGCACTTCCTCCTCGATGCACACGATGTATGCGACATCGAACGGATCGCCACAGTTGGTGCCGTCGAGATTACACGATTGCACATCGTAAGTAACCCAGATCTTGTCGTACTCCAACGGCGAATCGACAATCATGATGGGTGGGCAGTACGCTGCCTCGAAGCCGTACATGTAGTTGACTGCCCCGTGAAGATACAAGTCGCCCTCGCCGTCGCAAGTCCAGAAGTTCGCGAACAGATCGATGACCGAGCCACTCTCAGAGATCTCCTCGTCTCGAACGACCGTCTCGACCCCGAGCACATCTTGGATGCCGGTCATACTCCTGCTGTGGGTCTGGTCAAGCTCGTTCGCGTAGTGCCACTCGGTGCCCACATCCAGGGGATGATAGATCGTTGCGGCGCCCTGTCCCGCAACGAGAAGCGACGCAAGGACTACCAAGGGCACTACTACTGCGCGTGTGTGTGTGCACATGATCAGGTCTCCTTGACGACAATCCCTCAGCGCCGCCTGACGAACCGCGTATCACCTGCGAGCGTTAGGGCTGGCGCGGCGGGTGCGTCGCGGGTGTCAGCCCGCGGTGCAGTCGACGTGACAGCCAAGCTAGTCGGCTGCATGCGCCAGTTAGGGCGCAATCGGCGGGGCGCCCCACACGGTCACGCTCCATTCACCCATGTCGATCACAGCCCCGTCGTTCGCATCGACGAGCACGAGTTCTCCGCGCCACTCGCCCAGTTCGTTCCGTACTTCCCACGCGTACGTGTTGTAGTCGCGGCCGTACCAGCGGAAGTCGGCCTCCCACGGCCCATCTCCGCGCCGAAGACCTGCCGCCTGCGCAATCTCGATGGCCGCTTCCCTGTCGATTGGGAACTCGCACTCCTCAGGACGCGAGACGCAATCCGGAAGTCCCTCATCATGGGCCGTGTCCTGAAACCACCCACCGTCCTCCTTGACGTTCACAACAACTATCTCGTCCACGAACGGCTTCTCGGGAATACGGAGCCAGTAGATGATCACGTACCGCGGATACCGCACCCAGTCTGGGAGATTCCCTCTGCTCGCGTTCCGCGGATCCCGCAGCGGCCTGAAGCATGACAGTTCCGGACTCCACGTCATGTAGGAGTCGAAGAACGTTTCACCTACCTTGGAGATCACGTACTCGCGCGCACCCGCCAGAACCTGCTCCGGGATCGGATAGGGCGATTCACCCTGAACCGCGACCACCTGGGGTGCCAGCGAAGACACAAGCAACACAACCGCGCCCAATAGAGCCAGTTGCTCTTTCATCGCACGAACGCTCACAATCGTCCCCCCGATTGCGCCCTGACGAACCGCGTATCACCTGCGAGGGTGAAGGGCGGCGGGCCGTGTGCTGCTGCCGAAGGCAGCCCCCTTGCAGACGACGTGACGCCCGAACTCGTCAGGTGCATACGCTGGTTAGCGAGCCGCACGCTCTCTCGCAGACACCCAGAAGCCCCGACTCCGGCTCCACGAATCCTCGGCTCTACTCCTTGCGCCTGGGAACAGCGAACAGAACAAACAGCGCAAACAGTGCGAAGAACCCATGCAGACGCGACAGATTCTCGCAGTCGGGCAAGAAGCTCAGGAACCCAAGGGAGCCGAGGAAACCCAAGAAACCCAAGTAGCCGAGTCTGTTCATCTGTATTCCTCCAAGTCTCTCGTCTTTGCAGCAGACCACGTGACACCCAAGCTCGTCGGCTGCACACGCCAGTTAGCCCGCGCCGCGAATGCGCTCCATCAGATCATCTGCCTCACGAGGTCGGCGAAGTTCCGTCAGACGAATCCCTGCTCCTGCACCAACGGTGAATAGCTCGCGATACAGACGCCTCCGGCCGCGATGTGTCCATATCACCCACCAGAGAATGGAGTCGCGGGTGAAGAATGACTTCCCGAACGTCTCCCTATTACCCCCGAACAACTCCTCCCGAGAGATGATCCGCCGACAGGTGCGGGATAGCGCCCGCCAGAACACGACCGGAAAGGAGTAATTCAGCCACACCGCATCAGTTGCACGGGACAACAGAATGTCACGCACCTTGCTGTAGTTGCCATCTACTACCCACTGGTCGGCCGCCGCCCGACCACGGACAGCCTCGCGAAACTCGTCCGTTGGGCACTCACGCCAATCCGGTCCCCAGTACACCGCATCGAGTTCGACGCACGGGATGTCAAGAACCTCTGCGATGCGACGAGCGAGCGTGGTTTTGCCCGAGCAACTCGTCCCGACGACCATGACACGTTCCACGTATGGTCGATTACCTCCTGGTGCCGCCCCTACCTTCGCGGGTGTCTGGCCAACGGACCGCGTATCAGCCGCGAGCGTTAGGGCCGGCGCCCCGGGTGCCAGCAGCGAAGCCGCGCCCGCAGTCGGCGTGACGGCCAAGCTCGTCGGCTGCACACGCCAGTTAGCTAGCACACGGCTTGGAAGCCTCACAGAAGAGACTGGATCCGTCTACCTCCGTGATGGTGGCCGTGATTCCCAACTCACTGCACAGCTCCTCAAGTTCACTTCGAGTCGCGGTTCCGGAACGGAAGCCATCGCTGCACACAATGACACCGCCTCCTGTGGCGCTGTGGTCAATCGGACCTACCAGTCCCTCCGAGGACTGCGACTCGAACCACGACAGACGATCTGCCCAGAAGGCGTCCGAGTAGGTCGAGAAGATGAGCCGGCCTCCTGGCCTGACCACGCGCAGCGCTTCGCGCATGAGCTCACTCTGAGGAACCCCGAACGCACATATCCCGTTCTGGATGCACACCACGACGTCAAACGACCCATCTGCGAACGACATGTGAAGCGCGTCCATGAGCGCGAACTCGCATCGTGCATCAGACCCGGCGAGCGTTCGAGCCACCTCCAAGCTCTGGTCCGCAACGTCGATTCCAACAACGCGCTTGGCCTGCCCCGCGAGGCGAACCGCGACGCGGCCATAGCCACAGCCGAGTTCGAGCACCGCATCGTCCGGTCCGATCCGCCCGAGCAGGTACCGGATCTCACTCTCGAGATACTGCTGCACTCGAGGCGACGCGAGTTCGTAGCACCTCTGCAATCGGTCGCCGGACAGCCCCTCCGAGTAATAGCTCGTCATATGGCCCGCCTCAACCGTCAAACGCCGCGCCGTGTGCAACCTGACGGACCGCGTGCCAGCCGCGAGCGTTAAGGCCGGCGCGGCGGCCGCGTCGCGGGCCTCAGCGCCCGGTGCAGTCGGCGTGACGCCCAAGCTCGACGGCTGCATACGCTAGTTGGGCAGAGGGCCGCCTCGCCGCTGCAAGGCAACCACGCGCCACCTCAGCGACGGGTATCCCGCTGTGACAACTCACCAGGTTCCTCAGTGAAATCGTAGACGTCCTTCGATCCCACGACGACGCCGCAGACGAGACCTACGACAAGCCCAAGCATGCCGAAGACCACACCGTTGAATGCAGCGCCCTTACTGGCCGACGGCGGTCCTAGGTCGGGCGACTCACCGGTTGCCGCGCCCCATACGGCACCACCCGTCCCCCCTATCCCGAGGCCAATCAGAGCACCGTCGAGGGCGCCCCGGAATATGTTGGTTATGGTCATTCGGCTGATGGCCGAGGTGCTCAGCGTAGTGTCGCGCTTGACCCCGTAGCTAGGCCTACTCCACAGAGCCTCGACGTCACCGGGCTCACGGAGCAAGGTCAGGGACGTCGAGTCTGCTGCCACGTGGACGCTCTCCGCGAACAGCTTCCCGCCAAGTCGATGTGGCACGCTGCTGACCAGTTCCACGGAGACTCGCTTACGCTGCAGGGCACGATTCAGCTCATCGAGCTCAGATCCGGAGGCAACGGGGTCGATGCGATGGACATGCGCGCACCCGGAAAGGACAGACGCGACGGCGACAACCGCAACGATCCTCCTCACCATGGGACCTCCTGCCGACGGCCCTTCTGCCTAACGGACCGCGTATCAGCCGTGGCTCAGACGCGCCCCGGACATGCTGCCGTCTACTACTCCAGAGCGTCCACCCAAGCAGCACCTGAAACACGTCGCCTGACGACGCAGCCCCACCAGGAGCTGCCATGTCCTCTGGTCGTCCGCTGTACCGAGCCTCCACCGAGACCCGCCCCAGCTGGTAGCCGAGAACCACGTCGCCCCCGACTTCCACGGTCTCGAAATCGGCGTTCGATTCGTCCGATGCCAGGTACATGTCGAACCTGAGCCCCGCAGCAATATACAAGCGACCTCGCGGCAAGTGGACATCGTAGCGGGGCAGCACTGGGAAACACATGCAGTCCACGTGCTCACCGTCCAATCCACCGATGCCCTTCTGGACGTACTGCACCTCGACCATCAGGCCGAGCAACGAAGAACCGCTCCAGTGACCGAATACCCCGATCGCTGCCCCTTCTCGCTCGTGCAAGAGTGTCACGCCGACGGGAGCGCCGGGACCCCCCGAGTACGACGAGTAGCTGTAGGTCCGCTGCGCAAAGCAGGGCCCAGCCTTGACTCCGAATTCGGTCTCGCCGCGCCCCACGGTCGCGCCAAGACAGAAGGCCACCACCAATACACTCCGAAGTCGCATGTTGCTCACATCCTCTGACAGTCGACCGAATCCGTGCCGTCTGAGCCATCTAACGGACCGCGTATCAGCCGCGAGCGTCAAGGCTGGCGCGGGGTGTGCTGCTGACGCGAAGCGGAAGCCCCCTTGCAGACCTCGTGACACCCAAGCTCGTCGGGTTCATACGCCAGTTAGCCAGCCCGCCACTTATGCCAATCCGCGGCCGCCTCGATAAGCTCTAGGACCTGGCGCGACCGTAGAAAACGTGGACGGGACGGATCGCGCACAGCACCGCCACGACCGCGAACCACCACGCGCTAATCGTCATGATCTGCGGCACGAGCTTGGCCACGGTGAGAGCGAGGCAGATCGCTGCGGCCTGGGCGAGCTTCATGTCCCAGATGCCGAATCTAGACTGCGCCGTCCTCAACTTCCTTCGGGCTGGCACTCCCTCAAACCTCATCTAGGCGCCGGAGCGATACCACACCGTGACCGATGATGCCAACTGATCCCGTGACTCACTGATAGCAACGATCTCGGACTCGCCGAGTTCCTTCTCGATGAACTCCTCTGCCTCGCGTCTCAGATCCGCTGAGACTTCGAGTCCGGCCTTGCCTGTCGTGTTAGTGGCGTGTGTCCGTGAGAACGTCTGGTGTCGCACTGGCGTCATCTTCTCCTCCATGTCTCTTCGAGCAGGCTAACGGACTGCGTATGACCCGCGAGCGTCAAGGGTGGCGCGGCGGGTGCGTCGGGCGCGACAGCGCCCGGTGCAGTCGGCGTGACAGCCAAGCTCGTCGGCTGCATACGCCAGTTAGGCTTCGCGCGCCAACAAGCCCGACAGCTCAAGCACTCGCTTCGACCAATCGCCGGCCTGATGTGCGAGCTTGGCCCTAGATGCAGCAGCTCCCCACACGGCTTCCCAATCCCAATGCCACCTGGACAGCTCGCGCTGCAGTCGCGCCAGCTCGGTTAGACGTTCCGTATCGACATCGGCCGCAGTCCACTCGATGAACAACGCGCTCTCGCGGACGAGCCGTGACACGACTTCTTCATGCTCCGGTCGGTCAGCGTACGAACTGATCCGAAGCAGATTGGCGGCAAGGCCACCGAGTCTGACGGAAACGTCATCTTGGAGATAGCGCTCGCGAACACTGGACCAGCTACGCATCATTCCCCCAGCAAGCTCATAGTGATCTCCCGCACCTGTTCACGAAGCCGCGGGTCCCCCAATTCCATAGAAAGATCCCCTGACCAGGCCGCAGGTTGATCAGCGACTCGTAGCGGACCTCCTGGCTGGCGGGAATCCAATCTGCGCCCCACACGTCTTTCTGCTGACTGCCGGCCTCAAGCAACGCCGTCTCGCAGTCAGCGTGAAGGGTCCCGCCTCCAGCCGGGATGCGACGCTCGACGTCGACCGCCAACTTGACGTAGTTCTCCAAATCCTCCAGCATCTCGGCCATCTGCTGTGACGTGGCCTTCTCTCGAATCACATGGATCAAGGTCCCTCCCGTCAGACCGATGTGGGGAAAACACTGACGATGCCCCTCAATCGTATCATATTCCGCTCCAGCTGAGGCGCGCGCAAGCCTAACGGACCGCGTATCAGCCGCGAGCATCAAGGCTGGCGCGGCGGGTGCGTCGCGGGCGACAGCCCGCGGTGCAGTCGACGTGACAGCCGAGCTCGTCGGCTGCCTACGCTAGTTAGACGTCTGGCCAGATGCTTCTCCGCATCAGTTGACATCACCGAGATACACCGCTCCCACAGAGGGAACACCTCTCGCCAGAATCCGGGCAACCGCCTTCGGATACATCCGGTAGCTGGCCAGATCCGAAAGCTGCAGCCACTCAACTCCAATCTGCATCTCGTCCGGTGCCACACCGAGGACTGCAGTTGCCCCATCGACAAGCTGACATTCGAACATCAACTCAACCTGGTGAGCCCCCCTGTCCTCGTCTGCGAACTCGTGATGTTGCGCGATGTAGTCACGGACAAACAGAAGACGCCCCATGCGCACCCTCAGACCGGTCTCCTCAAGGCACTCTCGCTGGACGGCTTCCTCTAGGGTCTCCCCGTGCTTCTGGCCGCCTCCTGGGAGGCTGTACCAATCGCCGACAGAGTCCCGGTGCTTGAGGAGTAGAACACGGCCGTCCGCGACAATCACCGCCTTTGCTGATATGCGAACGACTCCCGTCATCTCGTCTTTCCCTTCCAGACGTCTAGCGGACCGCGTATCAGCCGCGAGCGTTAAGGCTGGCGCGGCGGGTGCGTCG
>JALGZG010000113.1 GCA_025782345.1 bacterium
GTGTAGAGGATGCCGCGGCCGTCCGTCCGCGAGCCCTTCCGGCGCTCCGCACGGTGACTTCCCGGTATCCTATCCGCTCGGAGGCGCCGAATCAACGCCCTTGAGCCCGGCCGGGACGGTCGAGGGGCCCGCCGTCCCCGATGGCCCACCCGGCCTCCTTGACCCGTGCAACTTCCGGCCTTATAGTTGAGTCCAAGTTCACGAGCAGCAGGAAAACGACCGGGCGAGCCGCCGGTGGCGGACCACCCGGTGTTGTACTGCGCCCCGCCAGGGGCGACATTCACAAGGAGAGAACATGAGACCGACCATGCTCAGAATCGTGCTGGCGTCGCTCGCGGCACTCATGCTCGCCGGCGCCGCGCAGGCCGGGGAGCCGTTCAAGATGGTCATCCCTGAGAACGGCATGACCGTCATTCTCGAGGAGAACCACAGCTCCCCCGTCGTCAACCTGCGGTTCTACGTGAAGGCCGGCAGCATCCACGAGGGCGAATATCTGGGCTGCGGCATCTCCCACTTCGTGGAGCACCTGGTCGCAAACGGGGCGACGCAGACCAGGACTGCCGAGGAATACGAGCTTGAGATCGAGAACATCGGTGGCGGCTCGAACGCTTACACGACGAAGGACCACACGTGCTACTTCATAGAGACCTCGAGCGAGCACTTCGACAAGGCGCTCAAACTGCTCTCTGACAAAGCGATGAACATCGATATCACGCAGGAAGTAGTCGACACCCAGAAGGGCATCATCGTCCGCGAGATCAACATGGGCTACGACGAACCCGGAAGACGCATCTACAACATGTTCGGCGAGGTGATGTTCCGCGAGCAGCCCCACAAGCGAGAGGCTGACCCGCGAGGACGCTATCAAGTACCACGCCGACTTCTACGTCCCGAACAACATCGTGTTCGTGGCCGCCGGCGACTTCGACACGGAAGAGGCCTACGAGAAGATCCATGAGGCGTTCAGCGGCTTCGAGCGCAGGCCTGTCGCGTTCCCTCCCCTCCACGACGAGCCCGCGCAGATGGGTCGCCGCGAACTCAGGGAAGAACGCGACCTCGAGATGGCCTACGTCAGGGTCGGCTTCCACACCGTGCCGTTCACCAGCCCCGACATGTACCCGCTGGACATCCTGTCGCACATTCTTTCCGA
Organism: bacterium; assembly: GCA_025782345.1. Taxonomy (GTDB): domain Bacteria; phylum Joyebacterota; class Joyebacteria; order Joyebacterales; family Joyebacteraceae; genus JALGZG01. The sequence goes on from JALGZG010000113.1 coordinate 1,151, forward strand.
AGGCAGGAGCTCCAGGCTTCATCAGAGGCTCGTCGATGAGCTGGGTCTCGTCTACAACATCTCCACCTATTCGCACACGCCGTCGTACGACGCCGGCACGTTCGGCGTCGTCATGACGCTGGACCCGGCCAACATCGACGCCGCCATAGAAGTGGCGCTGGACGAGATCTACGCCCTCAAGACCAGGAAGGTCTCGAGCAACGAACTGAAGAAGGCGAAGAAGATCAAGACGGCCGAGTTCTACTACGAGCAGCAGGAGCTCGAGGGACGCGCCAGCAGCCTGGGCACGTCCGAGCTCGGCGCCGGGAACCCCGAATTCTGGGGCAGAATCTACGCGGAGCGCATCCAGGACACGACCGCAGAGGAGATCCAAGAGGTCGTCAACCGCTACTTCTTCGACGACAACATCGGCATCGCGATCCTCGAACCCATACGGGATGAGCAGTCCGCGGACGTCCGCTCGACCTACGAGACGCCTGAGGTCGGGCGCATTGAGAAGCACGTCATGGACAACGGGCTTACGGTGCTCATCAAGGAGAATCACACCAACCCGGTCGTCTCCGTCGGCAGCTTCACACTCGCCGGCGCACGCATGGACCCCGAGGGCGGCAACGGTCTCGCGAACTTCGTTGCCAACATGATGCCCCGCGGCACGAAGAAGAGGACCGGCGGGAAGATCTCGGAGACGTTCGACTCGATGGGCGCTTCCTACAGCTGCTCCGCGAATCACACTCGCATCCAGTCAGGAATGACGCTTCTCTCTGAGGATCTCGGGGACGGGCTGGAGGTCTTTGCGGACATCCTCATGAACCCGAAGTTCGATGCCAAGGAGATGGAGAAGGAGCGGGAGCTTATTCAGGCCAGTCTGGCCGGGCGGGGTGACAACTGGAACACGGACGCGATGGACCGGATGCTGATCGAACTCTTCCAGAAGCACCCCTACGGCAAGTGCCCGGTCGGCACGACCGAGACGGTCGCGGCGTTCACGCGCGCCGACCTCGTTCTTCACCACGGGGCCTACGTCTCCCCCAACAACACGGTCCTTACCGTTTTCGGGGACGTCGATGGTGACGCGGCCCTGGCAATGGTCGAGCGGGCCTTCCGCGGCTGGAAGCCGGGGGAC
>JALGZG010000019.1 GCA_025782345.1 bacterium
GGACGTCGACATGGTGTTCGAAGTGCTGCCCGGGATTACGAAGCGTCTGCGCGAGATGTCGGCTTTCAAGCCCGGCATGACCTACGACAAGGAAAACTTCGGGCATCACGGGCACGAGGAAGAGGGAGAGTAGGGGCAGGGTGGGGTCGTGGGGGGGTCTGCAGACAGGAGAACGGGTCTTGAGGATACAAGTCCTGGGCACCAGCTGCCCGAAGTGCAAGAAGCTCTCGGAGCGCGTAGACGACGTCATCGGCGAGCTCGGTCTTGAATGTGAGGTGGAGAAGGTCTCCGATATCAAAGACATCATGGCGCTCGGCGTGATGATGACGCCCGCTCTTGCCATCGACGGGGAGGTCAAGAGCACGGGGAAGCTCCTGTCGGCGGATGAGATCAAGGAGCTGCTTCAGGCGTAAGACAGCTCCGGTATTTCCCGGTGATACGAGGCGGCCGCACGGAGGGTTCGATGACCCTCCAGCGCTCGCTCGCGCGTCGTCTGACCGGTCTCACGAGAGACGCTTGACCGCCGGGCGGCGTCGGTGCTAGCCTGCCGCGAGTGTCAGTGGGTCCTTCTTGGTCTCAAGCCAGGAGGTGAATTGTGGGAGAGGTGACCGGAGGCCTCACCCCCTCAGGGGGCGACGAGCGGCAGCTCGTCCGCGAGATCAGCGCTCCGCTCTTCGCGGCGAAGGGCTGGATGAAGTTCCTGGGTGTGCTCATGATCGTCTACGGGGTTCTCATGGCCATCACGGTCGTGGGTATCATCATCTGCTGGCTGCCCATCTGGATCGGCGTTCTTCTCTTCCAGACGGCGACGGCCATGGAGTCCACACAGGCGAGCGGCAGCAAGATGGAGCTCTACGGCGCGATGTCAAAGCTCAAGACCTACTTCACCATCTACGGCGTGCTCGCTCTGATAGGGATAATCGTCAGTATCATTGCCATCTTCACCGTAGGACTGGCTTCGCTGATTCCGTTCATGGGTAGCTACTGACCGACGATGTGAAACGAGGATCGTTCTTGAGGGCCGCCGGGCAAGCCCTGCGGCCCGTCTGCGTTCGTGCTGGTGCGGATTTGCCGGAGGACGGCGGGGTGGTTCGGGCGCGCGGCTCCTGCCTAGAGCCGCCGCTATGGGTTTGCGTGCCTCGACCGTCGCAGAACATTGTCTTGCCGCTCACCCTGAGCTAACAACGGTCGCTTATAATGCCACCCGTCGGACATGAGTTCCGGCAGCAGCACGGGCAGGCCTGAGCCTGTCAGGCCCGAGATCAGACGACCCGATACGCCGCTTCCGAGTCCCGTCAGTCGCCAATGGCAGCTTCGAATCCGCATCGACGGGCGCATCAAGAGCCAGGAACACCGGCAGCGGTGCGCACTTCCCCCTCTTTCGGGTCGTATCCGAGGGGTCCCTTGAACACTCCCCCAGGGGCCCCTCTTCTTTTCCCCTTGACTCCTGCACATGTGTGCAGTAACATGTCTTGAAACTGAAGGCTCACCACGGGCCGGGGTATCGGGGCCGCGCATTGGGTGGCAGCGGAAAATGGTCAGCTCGCCTGCCCAATCCTCTCATACAGCGCGGCCCGCCTCGGTCTTACGAGCAGGAGATATTCTAAAGATGAGACACGACCTCACGCCGACGCAGGAAGAGATCCTCAACTTCATCACCGAGACGATCCGGAAACACGACCGGTCGCCGACTATCCGCGAGATAGGTGAGAGGGCAGGTATCCGCTACCACCTCTCCATCCTGGAGAAGCTCGGATACATAAAGAGAAGCAAAGGTATCTCGCGCGGCATCGAGTGGCTGGAGCATCACGTGAAGGCGGGGCCTTCGCGGAGCACCGTGGAGATCCCGCTGGTTGGTCGTGTCGCGGCCGGCGTACCGGTGCTCGCTGAGGAGAACATTGAGGGAAGGATCGCGGTCGACGAGATGATAGCTCGAAGCGAGGAGTGCTTCGCGCTTCGCGTGAACGGCGACAGCATGAAGAACGCGGGGATCATCAACGACGATGTGGTCATCGTGAGTCCACAACCCGATGCGAAGAACGGCGACATCGTTGTGGCAATGCTCGACGACGAGGCGACCGTCAAGACCTACGTGGCCTCAAAGGGGAAGGTCATGCTCCGACCCGAGAACCCGGACTACGACGACATCCTGCTCGACAAGCGTGGCAACGTTCGGGTTCTCGGTAAGGTCGTCGGACTGATGCGGAGGTTCTAGAAATGATATACGCAAGAATGTATTCGGTCCGCCGCGCAGTATCGGTTGCGACCTTCGTCGTGGCGCTCATCCTCCTGACGGGCACGCCCGCCAAGGTCCGCGAGATCACTCGTGAAGAAGCCATCCCGAAGAGCGAGGCGGAGTTCAAGGCGGCGAACCCGGACGTGGTGCAGCTGCCGAGGCCAGGGAAGACCGGACCGCTCTCCGTGGAAGAGGCCATATCGAGGAGGCGCTCGGTCCGGAAGTTCGGGGACGCGTCGGTGCTTCTGAGCGAGGTGTCACAGCTCCTCTGGGCCGCGCAGGGCATAACGGGCGAGGATGGCGTCAAGCGCGCGGCGCCGTCGGCGGGCGCGAAGTACCCGATGGAGATCTTCGTCGTTGCGGGGAAGGTCGACGATCTCGCGCCGGGAGTTTATCGCTACGTTCCTAAGACGCACTCGCTCGAGGTGGTCAGAAGGGGAGACTTGAGGTCCGAGCTCTGTGACGAAGCGCTGTCCCAGGAGTGGGTCGAGGAGGCGGCGCTCGACATCGTGATCACCGGCGTCTACTCGAGGACCATGGAGAAGTACGGCGATCGCGGCATCCGGTACGTTCATATGGAAGTGGGCGCCGTCGCCGAGAACATATACCTCCAGGCGGAGGCCCTGGGTTTAGGGACCACGTTCGTCGGGGCGTTCTCCGACGACGGGGTGAAGAAGATCCTCCGGATCAACGCCGAGCCGCTCGGGATCATGCCGGTTGGGGTCCTCCAGCAGTGACGCGCCGGCCGCGTCTACACACGACACCGGGCCAACTGTGCCGCATCCGTCCGCCGATGCCATCGGATGAAGATGCGTCCCACCACGAGACCACCTACGAAACGGGGCTGGACGGAATGATCCACGAAATCAACGAGCCGGTCACGGTTCTGACCAGATTCAGCGGCGGCCA
>JALGZG010000089.1 GCA_025782345.1 bacterium
CCACGTCCTGGTAAATGTAGACCTTCGTGTCGTAGTACGAGTCGCAGAGGCTGATGCTCACGCACATGTCGTGCGGAGGCGAATAGCAGTAGACGACGTCCGGGGAGCTGGAGCCGTAGGGACACATCTCGTCGTAGTCGAAGGTGAAACCACACGTGTTGCCAGTATCGAAGAAGGGCAGCGAGGGAATCGTCCAGCACTCCTCCATCGTATCGCCCTCGATGCGCCCCCCGTAGCTGGGCTCTCCGATAGTCTCGCTATGCTTCGCAGGCCTCACGGCTGTCGGAGTCTGAGCAAGAGCCGTCGCGGCCAGCACGGCGACCGCGATCGCAACGCAGGTAACAGTCCTCATGGTTGATCCTCCTCGCAGCGCCTATGGTGAGTGACCATCCCTCTCCATCAACATGCCGGGGGAATCAACGGAGATCGGGACGGCGCTATCGGGCGCGCTCGACTACCTGTAGAGCGACTTGACCCTCGCCCAGCTCATGCTCTCGACCGGAGTCGGGTCGCAGTGCTCGGTGTAGCCCTCGACGGTGAGTGAGTACTCAAGCCCGCACACGTACGCCGGATCCCACTCGTCTGTCGCCACGAAGATCGCGACGGAACCGCACGGCAGGTACTCGGTCAGCGTGGTCGGTGTGCACTCGTCCGCAAGCGCGAAACTGATGAACCCCGGTTCGGTGCACTCAGGGACGCCCCCGACGAAGCCGAAGAGGACGCCGAACTCGGCCTCAACCGTGATGCTGATCGGCACGCCACCGCACGGGTAGATCAGATACCAGTCGGTGTCCCTGTAGGTCGCGCCGCCATAGTCAAAGACGCCGCCCTCGCCGCAGACAACGATCGGGTCCGGGGAGACCTGGATGTACGACCAGGTCAGCGAAGAGCAGCCGCCGTTGTACTGGTCGTCGTACCCGTCATAGCAGGTCGGCTCGCCCTCGGGGATGCCGACGCAGATGACGTCGCACGGACCGGAGCACTCGATCTCTTCTATCGCAAGCACGTAGTCGCCGCATTGCCCGCCGTATCCATCCACCACTATGTAGTAGGTGTGGCCTGCGAATATCGACGCAGGCGAAGTTGTCGTCGTCGCAGGCGTAGGGGACGCCGGGGGTGCACTGGTCCTCATAGACGAAGACCTTGGTGTCGTAGTACGAGTCACAGAGGCTGATACTGACGCACATGTCGTACGGCGGTGAGTAGGAATAGACGACGTCCGTGGAGTTGGAGCCGTAGGGGCACATCTCTTCGTAGTCGTCGGCGAAACCACACGTGTTGCCCGTTTCGGTGAAGGGCAGCGAGGGAATCGTCCAGCACTCCTCGATCGTGTCGCCCTCGATGCGCCCCTCGTAGGTGGACTCTCCGGCAATCTCGCTGTGCTTCGCAGGCATCGCCGCCGTCGGAGTCTGAGCAAGGGCCGTCGCGGCCAGAACAGCTACCGCGATCGCAACGCAGATAACAGTCTTCATGATTGATCCTCCTGTGGAGACTGGTAGTGAGCAATTCTCAGCTTGCATCAGCGCACTGGCGGAACCAGGTAGATCAGGACGGACGGCGCTATCGAGCGAGTGGAGCTATCTGTAGAGCGACTTGACCCTCCCCCAGCTCATGTTCTCGACCGGCGTCGGATCGCCATATCCCTCGACGGCGAGTGAGTACTCAAGGCCGCACGTGTACGCCGGATCCCACGAGTCTGTCGACACGAAAATCGCAATCGGCACGCATGGCAGGTACTCGGTCAGCGTGGTCGGTGTGCACTCGGCCGCCGTGGTATAGCTGTAGAACGCCGGAGCGATACACTCCGGGACGCCCTCGACGAAGCCGAAGATGACGCCGAACTCGGCCTCAACCGTGATGCTGATGGGCACGTCGCCGCACGGATAGAAATACGGGCTGAGCAGATACCAGTCGGTGTCCCTGTAGGTCGAGCCGTCATAGTCGAACACGCCGCTCTCGCCACAGTAGACGATCGGGCTCGGGGAGACCGGGATATACGCCCAGCCCGACGAGTTGCAGCCGCCGTTGTAGTTGTCCTCGTACCCGTCATAGCAGGTCGGCTCGCCCTCGGGCACGCCCACGCAGATGACGTCACACGGAGGCGGCAACACAATCTCATTCACCGCGAGCACGTAGTCGCCGCAGTCGCCGCCGTAGCCGTCGATGACGATGTAGTAGGTGTGGCCGGCGCCCATCTCGACCGTGTCCAGCCACGACGTGTAGGAGACGGGCGGTTCAAAGCAATTGGAGTTATCATCATTGCAGTAGAGTGGGAATCCTGGAGTCCACTCGTCCTCGTACACGTAGACCTTGGTGTCGTAGTACGAATCGCAGAGGCTGATGCTCACGAACATGCCGTGCGGGGGCGAGTAGCAGTAGACGACGTCCGGCGCCCAATTGCCGTCGTACGGGCACGCTTCGTCGTAGTTGTCGATGTAGGCGCAGGTGTTGCCGGTGCCGAAGAACGGCAGGGACGGGATCGTCCAGCACTCCTCGATCGTATCGCCCTCGATGCGGCCTTCGTACGTGGGCTCGCCTGTAGTCCCGCCGTGCTTCGCAGGCCTCACGGCTGTCGGAGTCTGAGCAAGGGCCATTGCGGCCAGAACCGCGACCGCGATCGCAACGCAGGTGACGGTCTTCATGGTCGACCCTCCTTGTCACCCCTGGTGGTGAGTAATGCTCAGTCTACATCAGGGGGCCGGGGGAATCAACGGAGATCAGGATGATGCGTCTGGAAGAGCATCTGCCCACCACTCAGGCGTATCAGTAGAGGAGCTTCATGCGCGGCCACGTGTCGCGGAGGGGCATCAGCATGTTCCGCCAGATGTAGACGGGCTGATTGGTCTCGTACCAGACAACGTAGGGGTGCTCGATGACCGCGGCGAGTTCGACGGATTCGAAGCCCCTCTGCAGCGCCTCGGGGCGAACCCCCACCGTGATGAACACCTCCCCCGTGTAGTCTCTCGGTCCCCAGTACCAGTAGCTGTTGTGCGTTGAGATGGCCTTCGGGAGACCGTACTCGGGACCAAAGAAGTCGATCGCCGCGGCCTGCCCGTAGTTGTTGCCCGAGATCGAGGCGACGGCACGCTCCTCGGGCGGCAGAGCGTGGTAGACCTCGGCCACAGCAGCGACCATCTCCTCCCAACCGAACATGTCCTGGAATGCACCCGGCATCTTCGTTTCGCCGGTGGAGCCACTCCGGAGGCTCCGGTCGATGAAGGGCGCGTACCGGATGAGCGTCGCGGGCGGAAGCATCGGCAGTGCCAGGGGCGCCGTGACGATCCCCCCGGCGAGCAGCACGGCCGCGGCTGTCGCCGGCGCCCAGCGCAACTTCCGCGCGGCCATCCAGCGCTCAATCGCAATCCACCCGAGCGCCAGGAGCGGCGGGTAGAACGGAATGAGATAGTAGGCCTTCGCCCGCGAGAGCAGGAAGTAGATGAACAGACCTAGATAGGCAAGCCCTATCGGGCGGAGCTTCTGCTCCTCGTTCCCTGCCAGAGACCGCCAGAGACCGATGAGCCAGACGGGAACGAGCAGCACGTGGAGGGAAAACACCTGCCCGACGAAGAATCCCCAGGGACTAACCCTCGGCATTCTGTTGATCTCGGCGCGTCTCAGGAACTCGAGCGTCGGCCAGCCGTGCTGCACCTCCCACACGATGTTGGGGAGGAAGATGAGAAGTGCCATCCCGGCCGCGTACCACGGCCAGCGTGTGGCGAGGCGCTTCCTCTCATCGGAGAACACCAGCCCCGCAAGCAGAGCGCCCCCGAGAAAGACGACGGAGTGCTTGTTCATGAGCCCGAGTCCGAGCACCACCCCCAGCCACAGCCAGTGGCGCGCGTCGCCGCGGATGAGGATCACCACGAAGAGGTAGAGAGCGACGGCCCAGAAGAACTGGTCGAAGACGTTCGTGGTGAGAACCGTCCCGAAGAGGAGCGAACTGTAGCCCACTGTAACGGCCAGGGCCGTCAGCACCTGCGCGAAGAGCTTCCCACCTAGCTCCCTGGCGATGCGCCCCGCGACGAACGTGGTCGCCGCCGCCACGACCGCCGGCAGAAAACGCAGCGCCGCGAGCGACGTCCCCGCGATGGACGCTACCAGCCGCGCGAGAAACGGCGTCAGTGGTGGGTGGTCGACGTAGCCCCAGTCCAGGTGATTTCCGCACGCGATGTAGTAGAGCTCGTCGCGGGCGATCCCGTAGCCGCCGTTCGTGAGCAGATGGATGACGAACCTGGCGAGGGCAACATAGATGAGGATCGCCGTATCGCTCAGGAGCCAGTGTCGGGCTTGGGTCTCTTTCGGCATCGGGGCTCCGTGGTTCTGCTAAGCTCGTCTGAGGTCGCAGATCGCAGGACTCCACTATCACACTACAGACAGTGCTTTCGACGGTATCACACCTGTCGCGGGTTCGGCAAGCGGCGCCGGGCCGGGCGGCGTCACGGGTCCAGGAAGCGACGTCCCGCCGCGCCGCCTGCGGTCCCGGATGCACGCTGGAAATCCCGTTCCCGGAACGATACAATGGACCTGTTCCTGTCTCATACGCGAACGAGGGATTCCGACCGGAGCGGTACGATGCGCACTCGCCTCATACTCGTCGCAGTGGCCGTCTGTGTCATCGCGGGCGCTCTCCTGTGGCTCGGCCCCTTCCGGGGGAATGGGACTAACGTCCTCTTCATCTGCGTCGATACGCTCAGGCACGACCATCTGGGCTACGCGGGCCACGAGCGTCCCGTCTCCCCCAATATCGACGCCCTCGCCGCGCGCGGACTGGTCTTCACGAACGCCTACAGCCAGGCGGGCTGGACGCTACCCGCGATGGCCTCGCTCTTCACCGGGCTCTACCCGAGCGCCACGGGCGCTACCGACTTCCACCACTCGCTGAGCTGGGGCCTGCCGACGATCGCCGGCATCCTTCTCGATGAAGGCTACGACACCCGCGGGTTCGTGAGTCACGTACTGCTCACGCCGCGGCACGGACTGAACAACGGCTTCCGGAAGTTCGACTACAGCGTGCTCCAGACGGGACATCCTCACGACACATCGACAGCGGGGCGCATCAGCGACCTCGCCATCGACGACCTCAACAGGCTGGAGGAGCCGTTCTTCATGTGGGTCCACTACTTCGACCCGCACTTCGAGTACCTGGGGCACGACGAGTGGAGTGAGTTCGGGGATGAACCCGTGGAGCGGTACGACCAGGAGATCTCGTTCACCGACCACCACATCGGGCGCTTGCTGGACGCGCTGGGCGAGCGCGGCATGCTCGATCGCACCATCGTCATCTTCACGTCCGATCACGGCGAGGAGTTCGGCGAACACGACGGGGAATTCCACTACACGTCCTACGAGGAAGTAATGAGGGTCCCCCTTGTGTTCGCGGGCCCCGGCATCGTCCCGGGCGAGACCGATGTCCGTGCACAGCAGATCGACCTGATGCCAACGGTACTCTCGATGCTCGGCGTTGACGACGCGCCCGAGGGACTTCCGGGCGGAAACCTCCTGAGCGGAACCTACGAGAGTTCGCCCGTCTTCATGGAGCGAGACCGTCCGCCGGGGTACCACCAACGTGCCATAGTAGACGGGGACCTGAAGCTGGTCGCCATCGCCCCCGCCGACACCAACCTCATTCCCTGGGCGGTGCGAGGGACGTTCTCGGAGATCCAGAACGTCAGCGTGGGAACGTACCTGTTCGACCTCTCCGAGGACCCCGCTGAGACCTGCGACATCTACGCTCAGGGTGACAAGCGCGCGGAGCGGCTAATCGCTCTGCTCGCTTCGTTCATGGACGGAGAGGTCGCGGAGAGCGACAGCGTGCACATCGACGAAGCAACCCGCGAGAGGTTGAAGGCCCTGGGCTACATTCAGTAGGGGCCGTCGACGGTCACCCAGCAACACTCCCCCGCAGTATCAGAGCCACGGAGGCCTGCCATGCGATGCACCATGCTTGTCTGCTGCGCCATCATCGCCCTCGCGTTCACCGCTTCCGCCACGACCTATGTCATAGAACCCGACGGGTCCGGTGATTTTCCCACTATCCAGGCCGCCATCAACGCGTCCTCGGACGGCGACATCATCGAGTTGGCCGACGGCACGTTCACAGGTGCGGGCAATCGCGACGTCGACTTCGCCGGAAGAGCCGTGACGGTGAGGTCCCAG
>JALGZG010000400.1 GCA_025782345.1 bacterium
CATCGAGGGAACGACGGACCGTGGGGTCCTCTTGAGGGTCTCGCGCGTAGTGCCCGAGCCGGGGACCACGATCCAGTTCCCGGTGAGAAGCACTCCTCTGAAGGACTACCTCGACGGGAACGCGCTGATGCAGACCTGGCATCCCCGCATTCTGGGTACCGCCGCCAAGTCGGTGTGGGGTTCCGGGCAGGACTCCTGGCAGGCCGCGACACAGATTGAGCGCTGGGTCTTCGAATTCATCGAGGACAAGGGACTGGGCGTGGCGTTCGCTTCCGCGAGGGAAGTGCTCGAGCGCATGAGCGGCGACTGTAGCGAACACGCGGTGCTGCTGGCGACGATGACGCGCAGCGTTTCGATCCCGTCGAAGGTGGTGTCGGGTGTCGTCCACACTGACGGGGAGTTCGCCTACCACATGTGGGTCGAGGTCTGGACCGGCGAGGCCTGGCACGCCCTCGACGCGACCATCGGGGACGGCAGTGTCGACGCGACTCACATAAAGCTCGCGGAGAGCGCTATCCCAGGCGGCCGCGTCGCAGAGCTTTCCCTCGGCATAATGAGGTTCTTCAATAGACTGGGCATAAGAGTCATCGAGTACACTGTAGACGGGGAAACCGTCCGCACTCCCGCGCGGTAGCAGGCGGCAGGCGTCCGCGAGCCGATCGGCGAGGCGGGCGTTCGCGTGGCGGAGAACAGGTGTGGGGGAGGAGACGATCCGGACCAACACGTCGAGGGCTGAAGTCATGAGCAGACTGACCGTGGTACTGATGTTTGTGTTTCTTAGTTGTCTCGTTGTCGCCGGGTGTACGACGAGTTCCGACGAGCCCGCCGTCAAGCCCGAGCCGGAACCGTTGGACGAGGAGACGGCGGCAGCGGCGAGGACTCGTGGGGTCGTCCACCGTGATCCTGACGACGCTGCAGAGGCCAGGCCCCAGGTCGTCTTGAGCGAGATGACCTACGAGTGGCGGACGTCCCCCGACCGGGGCATGCATGTGACGCTGAGCTTCACGAACCCGGCTGATTCGTACGAACGCGCCAGGGGGTATGTCTTCCTCATTGCCCAGTCGACGAGGTCCGGCTCGCTCGTCCAGAGCGTCTACCCGTGGAACACGGAATTGGTCGGCAATCTGCCGGAGGACTACACGGACGGCACGCATCTGCTGTACCGGGACAGTCAGCAGGTGCGCGCGTTTCTTCCCTACCCGCGGTCGGACGGGCACTTCGAGACTCTCAAACTGTACGTGTTCCATGAGAACGGGAAGCTGCTGACCAACAGAACCTACGAACTCGACTTCACCGGAGCGCCAGGTGAGAAGAGGACGGTGAATCCCGGGTTCGACCTATAGCGAAGGGCAGGTGACAGTATGTGTCGCAGAGAGAGAGTCGGTCGGGCAGACAAGAAGAAGGCCGTTCTGTCCAAGAAAGAGAAGAAGCTGAAGAAGAAGGAGAAGAAGGAGAAGAAGCTGAAGGATCAGTCGGGCCTGATCTAAGATCAGCAGGTTCTACTCCTTCCACGTCACAACCAGGTCCGCGTCGGGCATGAAATCGATCTGCTTCATGTAGTAGACGATCGTGTCGCCGACGACCGTCCGGGTGTCGGGTTCGAACGAAAGGCTGACGCTGTCCAATTCGGCCGGGATGCGGAACTCGAACTCGGCCAGCTCGATCGGCCGCCTCCATTCCTTCGTGGTCGTCACGATGTAGATGGCGCGGGGTCGCCTGATCTCCTGCACGTAGTCGACCCGGACTACCTTCTCCTCGCGCGCCTCAAGTTCCATGCTCCACAGCACGTAGCGGTCCCTGTGCACGAATCCCATCGGCCTCAGGTCGTCTCCGCACTTCTCCCACACGTGGACGATCTTCGGGTAGAGGTGGAACCTGTCCACGGGGAAGGGGTAGCGGATTCTCTGCTTCACACGTCTGTCGGAGTCATTTCGGAAGTAGTAGAGAGCGCTGACTTTCGTCGCGCCCCGGGACGGCTCCACGGTGACGTACTCACGGCTGAACCTGACGGGCGAGAGAGCGGCCGGCGTGTCCTCCTCCACCGCCGGGCTATCCTCGTCCGCGCACCCCGTCAGGCCCGCGACCAGCAGCACGACCGCCAGTGCATGGATCGGCCGCAATCGTCCCCCCTTACAGATAGAAGAGCGCGGCAAGTCTGGTGCCCGTTCCGATCTCGATCGAGCCGAAGTAGAGTTTGAAGCCCAGTTCGCCCTCGAAGCTGAGCTTCCTGGTGATGAAGTACTCGCCTCCCAGAAGCGCCGTCACTCCGACCCTGGTGTCGCTCACCTCGTCGCGCCCGTTGTCGCGCGAGTGATGATGGAACCCGAAACGACCGCCGAAGAACGGCTGGAACTGCTTGCGGTCGGTCAGGTACCTCTTGACAGCGACACCCCCCTCGACGTCGGTTTCCGAGAAGTCACCGTCGTCCTCCACGTCGAATCCGAGTGAGAACTCCAGTCCCAGAGAATCTCCTATCCGGGTGATTCCCAGAAGTGTCGGGGACCCGCTGGGGAGAAGAACGCCGCCGATCCCGACGCCGTCTCCGTAGGTATGCTGCGCGGCGGCGAGGGACGGGAGAGCGGTGAGAGCCAGAGCGGTGACGAGCACGAGACTGCGCCTTGTCATGGTCTTTCTCCTTACTGCAGGGTGACGGGCGTCGGACTTCCTGAGAACGGACCCCAACACGGGCCAACGGGGCAAATCGTGCGAGACTCTATCACCGCGCCCACGGAGTGTCAACTCGACCGCCGTCGCGGTCGGCATTCCGGCTTGACCGGGCCTGCCCGCCGTGTTACGATTTGGTGGAGATTCTGCACGCACCACAGGCTGGGGGCGGACTGGGCCGGAAGGTGCCCTGCCGCGTTTCGAGAGGGAGTGACATGCCAACTACCGAAGAGGTCGGGAAGCGCCTGAAGGAAGTCCGCAAGCAGCAGGAGATGACACTCAAGGAGGTCGCCGAGTCCTCTGGGATGTCTCCGACGCACATCTCGGAGATCGAGCGGGGGAAGACGTCACCCACCGTGGGGGCCCTCCGGAGGATAGCGGGCGCTCTGGGAAAGGACACGGCCTTCTTCGTCGAGGACGAGCCGCTGCCGTGCGTCTCGGTCGTCAAGAAAGAGAGCAGGGAGACCGTGCTTCTCGGGAGCGACGGCGATGCCTTCGTCACTGCCAAGGCGCTGACCAGTGGGATTCCTGCAGGCCGCGTGAAGCTGGTTCTCGTGGAGGAGAACGAGGGCGGGACGCTCGCACTCCATTCGCACGATGGTGAGGAGGCGATCGTGATGATGGCGGGCCGGGCTCGTGTGACCGTCGATGAGGATGAGTTCATCGTCGAGCCGGGGGACTGCGTCCACTACTCCGCCAAGTGCGAGCACATGGCCGAGTTCACGGGCAAGGGGAAGAACAAGGCGCTCTGGATACGAGTGAGGCCCGGCGCCATACGCTGGTAGCCTCAAGGCCGCAGAGAAAACCCCCAGTCAATGGGGATAAGACATGTCGAGGCCGGGGAGATCGCTCCCCGGCCTCGTTGTCCTGTCTCGCATGACCTGTGTCACACATTGCGCTTTATGGCGTTCGCCGCTCCAGGGCGGCGCCGGAGCCCCGCAACCCCGGTTTCGGCGGGAAGGGCCAGCCGGGCGTGCGGCCGGCGAAGACAGCGCGGCGGGGCGGCGTCCACAGGGCGCGTACCTGAGGAGCGCAGGTCGCCCGTCGGGGAGCGACGTGCGAGGCTCAAGGCCGTCGCTCGTTGACACCTCTCGAGGCGACCTGCTAGCCTCGCTCAGCTGACCGCGGGCGACCGCTCGCGGCGTGTGTTCCACACCTGGGGGATGTGAAGCGTGCCGGAAGGGAAACGCAACTCGAGCGGCGGGGACATCGTCCGTGGCTTCGCACACATCGGGACGGGGACCATTCCCAATCTGCTCTGCAGGATTCTCGGGGAGACGACGGTCGAGTCCGCCTTCATGCCTCTCTTCAGAGGGCTGCACGCGCGCGGCGAGACGGCGCGGGCCTGGAAGCTGGCATCGAGGACGCTGGTCAACCTCACGGTGGCTCTCGTCGTCGTAGTACTGGTCGGCATCGCTGCGGCTCCGCTGCTCGTCCGCGTCGTGGCGCATGGGTTCACGGGCGAGGTCGCCGAGTCCGCCATCTTCATGACGAGGCTGATGTTCCCCTTCGGCCTCTTCATCGGGCTTGCGGCGCTCATGGGCGCGGTGCTCCTCAGCTTCAGGAGATACCGCGTCTACAGCCTCGCGCCCGTTCTTCTCAATATCGGGATCATCACATCCGTGCTCGCTCTGTCGGGGCGGCTCTCATACGTCAGTCTGGCGGTGGGCGTGCTGGTCGGCGGGGCACTCCAGTTCCTTGTACAGCTTCCGTTCGTGTCGCGGCTGGCGGCCGACGACGGCGCGCGGCTGCTCAGGCCCGGCGCCGGGCTGAAGGATGAGGACGTGCGGCACGTTGCCACCCTCTCCGGGCCGGTGGTGGTCGCGGCCGGCATTCAGAGAATGGGCGTCATCGTCGATCGGACCATCGCCTCGTTCCTCGTGCCCGGGAGCATCTCGTCGCTCTACTACTCCTTCCGGCTCGTGCACCTCCCGTACGCGATCCTTGCGCTCGCGGCAGGCCGCGCGGTCGCGCCGGCGCTCGCGGAGCAGCACGCGCTGGGCAGGCACGGCGAATTCAAGGAGACGCTGTTGTCCGGCCTGAGGATGAATCTGACGTTCCTCACGCCTGTCGTCCTGCTCTCGGTCTGGCTCGCCCGGCCGATCGTGGGTGTCGTCTACCAGCGCGGCGCGTTCGACGCGAACGACCTCGAGATGACGGCGTCGGCGCTGGCCATGTACTCCGCGGGGCTGCTGGGAATGGGTGCCGTCTTCCTGCTCGTGCGCGCCTTCGCGGCGAAGCTGGATACGAAGACACCGGTCAAGGTCGCGGTTCTGGCGTTCTTCCTGAACGTGGTGCTCAATCTCGTGCTGGTGCGGACACCGCTCAGGCACGCCGGACTGGCGCTCGCGAGCTCGATCTCGTTCTCAGTTCACGCGATCATCCTCTATATGGTACTGAACCGGCGCGCCGCCGCCGTCGGGGCCGCGATTCGGCCGGTTGAGATCCTGACGCCCGCGCTTAAGATCCTGGCCTCGGGAGCCGCCCTGATCGTCGCCGTGTGGGCGGTCGATGCCTGGGTCATTGGCGGCTGGATTGGCATACGATTTGCTGATAACCTCCTGGCTGAGCGACTGCTGAGAATGGTCCTGTTGAGCGTCGTGGGCGGTGTGACGTACCTGGCCGTAGCCTCGCTCCTGGGTCTAGCGGAAATGCGCCTTATGCTGCCGCGCGCGCGTCGCTAGTCATTGTGTCAATGCTCAGGTCGTCGTGCCCGCGCAAGGTCAGAAGCAGCCGGTATCCGATCGCCCACGGACCCGCACGTGAAAGGACGAACATGAGCTCATCGGTTCTGGTCACCGGGGGCGCCGGTTACATCGGCAGCGTGACGGTCGAGAGACTCGTGGCCGCGGGTTGTGGCGTCGTCGTTCTGGACAACCTCAGCAAGGGCCACCGGTCGGCAGTGCGGGCGGGCGTGCCCCTGGTGTCAGGGGACATCGGCGACATCGAGCTTGTCACCGGACTCCTCCGCGAGCACGAGATCGACGCGGTCATCCATTTCGCGGCCATGAGCCTCGTGGGCGAGTCGATGGAGAAACCCGCAGAGTACTACGACAACAACGTCGTGCGCGGGAGCAGACTCCTGTCGGCCATGTCATCCGTCGGTGTCTCGAAGATCGTTTTCTCGTCGTCCGCCGGGGTCTACGGAGAGCCCGAGTCCGTGCCCATCATCGAGACAGCGCGGACCGAGCCCGTCAACGTGTACGGAGACACCAAGCGCGTCTTCGAGCGCGTGCTGGCATGGCAGGCGCACGCGACCGGGCTGAAGTACATCTCGCTGCGCTACTTCAACGCCGCCGGAGCGTCCTCCGACTGCGGTGAGGATCACAGCCCGGAGTCGCACCTCATTCCCATTGCCCTCCAGGCGGCCGCGGGCACACGGCCGGAGCTGACGGTCTTCGGCAACGACTACGATACACCGGACGGGACATGTATCAGGGACTACATCGACGTGCGTGATCTGTCCGACGCACACATCGCAGCACTGAACGCGCTCGATGAAGGACGGAGCGGGATCTACAACCTTGGCAACGGCGAGGGAGCCAGTGTCCTCGATGTCATCGAGACGGCCGAGGCCGTCTCCGGGAAGAAGGTCCCCTGGGAGTACGGCCCGAGGCGCGAGGGAGACCCGGCCAGGCTTGTCGCGAGCGCTTCCCTCGCAAAGGAAGAACTCGGGTGGCGGCCCGAGCACTCGGAACTCTCGGACATGATCGGGGCCGCCTGGGAGTGGATGCAGCGATTCCCGGATGGGTATCCAGATTGACGCATGCCACACCGGTAGCACCCCTATCGGCTTGACATCGCTGGTTCTCGTTGTTAGTATCCGTTCTTGGACATGTGCCGCCCTAGCTCAGTTGGTAGAGCAACGGACTGAAAATCCGTGTGTCCGCAGTTCGATTCTGCGGGGCGGCACCACAGCAGATATGCGGCGGGAACTGAGCTGGTGTAGCTCAGCTGGTAGAGCAACGCATTCGTAATGCGTAGGTCAGCGGTTCGAGTCCGCTCACCAGCTCCAGAATCGCGCTGAGACAGGCGCGGTCGCGATCAGCGGCCGCGTTTCTGCGTTCCGGGGCCTCGTTCCGAAAGCGGGCCCGACGAATCCCCCTGTCGGGCCCGCACATATTCCGGACAAAAAGAGTCGATATATTGACACGCACAAGTGACTGTGCTATTATGAACGTCGGATCGACAGGCGCCGCGGGGCGTCCTTGATCGACGGCAAGTGAGCGGTCGCTCGTCGTCGCGTGCACATCGCGCGGTCGGGTGGCGGTGGAGTGAGTTTATCGTGGGTGCGTGTCGCTCCTGGCAGTGGTGCTTCGGAGCGATGTGCGTCTGCACGTTCCCATATTGGCGCCCGCATGAGGCGTCAAGGAAGGGGGGAGTGAGATGAAGAGGTTTGCGAGCATTGCCGCGGCCGCCGTGCTGCTGGTCGCGTTCGCTTCGACGGCGATGGGTGCCGTCGGCTGGTGCGGCAACATCTGGCCGAACAACGGTGTGACCTATACGTCGAACGACAACATCGACACTTACGTTCAGGTTTGGAAGGAAGGCGTCACCGACACAGTGGGTCAGGGCGCGGGCATCGAAGCGTACCTGTACTACAAGTGTGACACCGGCGCCGACTTCACCGAAGTCGCGATGACGTACAACACCGACGTCGGTGACAACGATGAGTACACGGGTCAGATTCCCGCCGGCCACGGCTGCACCACGGTCGAGTACTACATCAAGGTCGTCGACACCACCGACATGGCCGAGTGCTACGGTAGCGACCAGGCCGGCAACCCGCCGAACTTCTTCTTGCCCATCACCGAGGTGACGTCGCAGGACGTTCTCGTCACCTTCCAGGTTTGCATTCCGGAAGGCTCGGCCGGTGACGTCTGCGTGACCGGCAGCGATCCAGCCATCACGAACTGGAGCCAGCCCGGCGTTCTGATGGCGCAGCCCTGCCCGGCGCAGAGCCCCAATCTCTACGATATCACCGTGACATTCGCGGCCGGCGCGAATCCCTTCGTGCAGTACAAGTACCAGAAGGACGACTGTCTAACGTGGGACTGCGACCCGAACCATGAGTTCGTGATCGATGATTCCGGTCCGACGCAGACTCTTCCGCTGGACACGTGGTGCTGGGGCACGCCTGACTGCCCGGCCTGCGGGAGCCCGGTCGAGGAGTCGAGCTGGGGCACCGTCAAGGCGCTCTACAGGTAATCCGAACCAGACCGCGTCACAGGCTGGTCGTGCAGGCCGGACGGCGGTCATAGAAAGCAGCGCGAAGGAGCGGCCTCCGGACGGGGGCCGCTCCTCATGTACGGCTCCGGGGATGTGGGGCGGCCTCACGGTCTTGCCCGCATCAGAGATGTGTGCGGAGAACGCGTGACGCCTGATCCAGGGCGGCGCGGCGCATACTCCGCGCATTGACATCTGCAGTGAACTGTGATATCGTGTGGGCTGGCGGAGCGCATCCGGCAGTGCCGCCTGAGTACATGCCGCGCCCGGTGGCCTCGGCATTGCTACTGAATGGAATCGCGTGCGGCGTCGAGGGAAGAGAGCGTCCTCTTAATAGAGAGCACCATACGAGTTGGGAAGTAACGGCGGTCGCCTGTGCGGCGGGTGGCCCGGGCCTCAAAACGGAGTTTCCCGCGCGTGTCTTCGGGCACCGTCGGGAACTTGAGAGGAGAGGAAGATGAGACTCATTGCAGCGATAGTGATCGCGCTTGTGATTCCGGCCTGCGCACTTGCCGGCCCGAGCATCGTCGGCAGCATGCAGGGCTGGGATCCTGCGGACCCGGCCTACGATCTGGCGATCAGCGGGAGCGGCGTCTACGAGCTGACAATGCCGCTTCTCGCGGGGTTCTACGAGTACAAGGTTACGGAGACGGACTTCTGGGACGGCAACGACTTCCCCGGCGCCAACCAGTCGTTCACGCTTGCCGATGACGGCGACGTCATCTGGTTCGTCAACCTCGGTGCCAACGTCGGCGTCAAGGAAGGCGACGAGTTCGTGTTCCACCACATGAATCCCCCGATCGTGGTCGGCGACATGCAGAGCGAACTCGGCGGAGCCGACTGGGACGCGGGCGACACGGTCAACTCCGTGATGTTCAATGGTCTCGTCGACGGCGTATGGGAGTTCACGGCGGTGATAGCACCGGCGGGCGACTACCAGTGCAAGATCGTGCTCAACAACAACTGGGACCAGAGCACGGGCGACAACATCTCGTTCACGTCCGATGGCACCAACCCGACCACGTTCACATACGACATGAGCAACAACACGACGACCGTCTCGTCGCAGGT
>JALGZG010000196.1 GCA_025782345.1 bacterium
AACGGCGTGCCCCCGGAGCACGGAGAGAACGTGGCGGGCGCCGTGTCGCAGGCGTGGAGCCTCTCCGAGTTCCTCAGGAACTTCTATCAGGACTACCTCGGCGTGCGCCCCAACGTCCTCGAGGGGACGGTTGATATCAGGCCCGCACTCCTGCCATCCTGTAGCTGGCTGGCTGCCCCCGCGCGGGTGGGCGAGGGATCTCTCTTCGTGCTGCATCGCGTGGACGCCGAAAGCGAGTGGGCCTGCACGAGGGTCGTCGCTGACGGCGATGCGCCGCCTCTCACCGTTCGATTCACTCCCCGCGTGCCCCCCGGGGCGGACGTCCAGGAGGAGGGAGAGACCATCGAGACAGTTCTGGAACCAGGTGGCCGGGTCAGGTTCACCGTCGAGAAGCACGCCGGGAAGTGGAAGACCAGACTGGCCGATGCGGACGAGAGTTCCCCGTGCCCGGACGAGCTTCCGTGACGATCTCATTGAATCAGACACACGCGTGGGTCTTCCTGCTGCTCGGCGCCGTGGCCGTTATCTCCGTCGTCTGGTTCTACCGCAGAGTACCGCCCGCCGCCGGACGTCTCAGACCCCTTCTGATAGCCCTGAGGTCGGCAGGTCTGGTGCTCCTCTGCGTGGCCCTGCTCGAGCCTGTCCTTGCGTTCTCCAGGACGGTCACCGACCGGCCCGTCGTCGGGCTGCTGCTGGATGTGTCCAGGAGCATGGCCGTTGCCGACGGGACAGGAGGCGCCCGGCGCGGCGACGAGGCCGTGTCCCTCCTGAACGAGCTGATGCTTCCCCGCGTCGCGCGCGACGCCGAACTCGTCGCACTCGCTTTCTCCTCCGGGTCGCGCGAGCTGGACGTCGATCGAGGAATCCTCGCACGGTCGCCCGTTTTCGACGGCGGCGTGACGGACATCGCTCAGGGTTTCGATGCACTGGGCGACCTGCTCTCGGGCAGAAACCTGGGGTCCGTGGTCATCGCAACTGACGGTGCCGACAATCGCGGCGCCGGCCCGTACGATGCGGCCCGCGCCCTGGGTGTCCCCGTGTTCGTGCTCGGCGTGGGCAGCCCGGAAGCGGGAACTGACATCGCCATCGAGGACGCCGTTACCAATCGGATCTCGTATGCGGGCGAGAGCGTGCCTATCGAGGTTACCGTCTCGAGCGCCGGCTTCGAGGGCGCGGAGACCGTCGTCGAACTCTCTGAAGGTGGATCGACGCTCGATTCGAAGCAGATAGACCTCTCAGGCACGGGCGAGGAAGTGCGCGTGACGTTCCGGGTGACACCATCGACGCCGGGCGTGCACCGCTACTCGGTGTCTGTGCCGCCGGCCGCCGGTGAGCTGTCGACTGCGAACAACTCGCGCGTGGTGGTCACCACTGCGATGAATTCGCCTTCCTCAGCCGAGAACTCGCGGCCGACCGCAACGTCGACGTCGAGTCGGTCGTGAGAAGAAGTGGCTCACCCATATCCGCCGTCGAGGGGGCGCCGCCGGAGTCCAGGGCGGGACTCTTCGACTACGATCTCGTCATTCTGTTCGAGCCGGACTGGTCCGACCCGCTTGTGTCGCCGGAATGGCTCAGAGCGTTCGCGCGGGACAGGGGCGGAGGGCTGCTGTTTGCGGGTCTTCCCAGGGAACGTCCTCCGGACGACGTCGCTGCCATCCTGCCGTTCATCTTCGACGCCGATCTGCCATCGAGCTTCCGGGACGTGCGCGTCCGTCTGACGGAAGAGGGAGAGTCGGCGCCCGCGACGCGCGTTGCAGCAGATCGGTTCGTGAACGTTGACGTGTGGAAGGCGCTGCCTCCCGTTCGCACGTTTGCCTCCTCTCCGTGGTCGGCCCGTTCTGATGCCAGTGTTCTCGTGGAGGGCCTCGGGTCCGAGGGTGACACAGTTCCGATTGTGGCGGGCGTACGGGTCGGGGCCGGAAACGTCATGGCGATACTGGCCGACGGCATCTGGCGTTGGAAGATGGCGGGCAGTGGCGCCGTCGACGTCTACGACAGGTTCGTGACGAACGCCGCCAGGTGGCTGACGGCGCGCGGAGAGCTCGAGCGCGTCGTGGTGACGCCCGACAAGGACGTCTATCAGGCGGGAGAGGATATCGGGTTCTCCGCGCAGGTCTACCGGAGCGACTATCGTCTGGCAACCGACGCCCTGGTGCGCGTGTCTGTCGCGAGCGGCGAGGCCGCCGCGCCCGTGGCGACGATCGACCTCGAGTTCGCCGGGGACTACTACCGAGGCTCGGTCGGACATCTCCCGCCGGGGCCCTACGTGCTGCGGGCGACCGCCTCCCTGGGCGGGGAGGACGTGGGCGCCGCGTCCGGCGAGTTCATCGTCGAGCGCTTCAGCCTGGAGGACTCCGAGACCAGACGCAGGTCCGCCCTCCTGCGCAGGATCGCCGACGAGACCGGAGGGGGCTACTACACACCTGAGACACTCGACGGTTTCCCCGAGGACGTTCCGATGGCGTGGACAGAGCGCACGACGAAGCGCGAGTTCGAACTGTGGAACTCACCGTGGCTGCTTCTCGGTTTCGTCGGACTCATGGCGGCCGAGTGGGCGTTGAGAAGGAAGCAGGGGCTGCCGTAGCAGCCGCTGTGGTCCGGCGCGGCACCCCGCGCCCGGCAGCACGAGCACACCCGGCATCCCTTGATACGTCCCCAAGTCAGCTCCCAGAGCAATCTCCCCTGAGATCGTGACACAACGCTTCCCCCTTCCCCCGGAAGGAGTGGTGGCTGATGCGGTGTGGTGTCTCTCTTCGCGGCGGGGCG
>JALGZG010000015.1 GCA_025782345.1 bacterium
TCGACCCGGTCGAGATGCGGCGGCGGAACGCCATCGTGGAGGGCGACACGCTGCCGTATGGCGCAAAGATGAACCCCTCCGGACTCATCGAGGCCATCGACAGGGCGGCAGCGGCAATCGAGTGGGGGACACGCGAGACATCGGACGATCCGAAGAAGGTCATCGGGAAGGGCTTCGCTGTCATGTGGAAGGCGCCCGCGATGCCGCCGAACGCCAGCTCGTCCGCGTTCCTCAAGTTCAACGAGGACGGCAGCATCAACGTCAGCGTGTCGGGCATGGAGATCGGGCAGGGGTATATGACGGTCATGGCCCAGATCGCCGCGGAGGTGCTCGCCGTTCCACCGGAGAAGATCCGTGTCGAGACGCCCGACACCGACCGCAACCCCTACGAGTGGCAGACCGTGGGCTCGCACGTCACGTGGGGATGCGGGAACGCGGTCAAGGCGGCGGCGGAAGAGGCGCGGGAGAAGATCTTCGATCTGGTGAACCGCGCGCTCGGCCACGACCGCGAGTCGCTCTACCTGGAAGACGAGAAGGTGAAGAGCACCGCCGCCCCCGACTTCGAGCTGGCGCTCAGGGACTTCGTGATAGCGGGCATCGGCATGGAGGACGGCACCTTTCGTGGCGGGCCGATACTCGGGAGCGGGATGTTCATGCCGGAGTTCAGCTCGGCGTTGTCCGACCCCGAGACGAGCCAGGGCGGCCACCCGAACGTCCACTACACCGTGGGCGCGGCCGGCGTTGTGCTCGAGATAGACAGAGAGACCGGGAAGATGCGCGTGCTCAAGACAGCGCTTGCGGTCGATGTCGGACAGGCCATCAACCCGAACCTGGTCGAGAGCCAGATCACAGGCGGGCTGCTGCAGGGGCTGGCCACGGTTCTCTACGAGGACATGCGCTTCGATGAGAAGGGGAGGCTCCTTAATCCGAACTTCACCGACTACAAGATACCGACCTCGCTCGACGTGCCGGATCAGATGATCCCCATCATCATCGAAGTGCCGCAGCCCGACGGGCCGTTCGGCGCGCGCGGAGTGGGAGAGCACACGATGATCCCGGCGGCGCCGATGATCGCGAACGCGGTCGAGGACGCACTCGGGGTCCGCATCAAGTCGATGCCTGTCACAGCGGAGAAGGTCGCGCTCGCGGTGATGCAAAAGGAGAAGACGTTGTAGCGCGTGGACGAGGCCGAGCTTCCCGAACACAGACACGCCCCCGGGTCAGCTGACTCGAGGGCGTGTCTGCATCCCGGTCCCCGGGTGCTACTTCAGCAGCAGCATTTTCCTCTCGGAATGTCCCCGGTCGGTCTCGAGCCGGTAGAGATAGACGCCGGTTCCCACCTCACGACCCTCACTAGTTCTCCCGTCCCACTCGATCCGGTGAGTCCCGGGCCCTCGAAGCTCATCCAGCAGCGTCGTTACGCAACGGCCGCTCACGTCATAGATGCTGAGCCTGCACAGGGACGGCGCCCGGAGGCCGAACGCGATCTCGGTCCTGGGATTGAACGGGTTGGGGGAGTTCTGTCTCAGCACGGGCACCCCGGCGACGTCCTCAACGCCCATCTGACAGCCGAAGAGGTCCCAGACGGATAGCTCCGTCGGCGGTTCGGCGTAGGCGGGCTGCGAGTAGGTATCCATCGACCAGAGCAGCAGTCCCTCCGACTCGACGTACTGGATGCACTGGATGTTCGAGCCGAACGTCCCCGCCGCGCCGGCCATCACCGACCAGCTTCGCTCGCACGTCATGTCGGTGCTCACCGTGAGGGAGTCGACCAGCCCATCGTAGCGGTAGCAGTAGACCGGCGGGTAGAGCGCGCGGAAGTGGTTCGTCGCCACGAGGTGGTCACCCGGCACTGCGGTGTTATCGGACGCATCGCGTACGGCGAAGCCCGCCTCGTTGTTCGACTCGATGATGATGGGCCTCGACCCCACGCCATCGTCCTTCGTCACGTGGACGATGGTGTCTATGTTGCGCGCGCGGTCCGAGATGGCGGCGACCACGTCGTCCGGAGCGTGCTGTCCGCTGCCGTCGTAGTCAGCGCCCTCGATCCCGTTCCGCACGCTCAGGAGGATCGGGTGGTAGGGAGCGCCGCCCGCGCTGCTCTCGTTGTTGCCCATGTTGAGGTACGCCGACACGCCGGATTCGCTGATGGCGGAGAGCGCCCCGAAGAGGCCCGCGTAGCCGATCGAGATCCACGGCTGCTCGTCAGCCTCCGACGGGAAGTGGACGGTGAGGAGCGGATTGTCCGTGAGCGTAGGGTGCTTGCTCCAGTCGAGGAGCCTCGTCATGACGAGATGCCCGTCGAGGAACGGGTCCGCGATGGTGCTTCCGCCCCAGCTGGACATGCTCGAGCACGCGAAGGGCGCGGCCAAAGCCAACGTGCTCAGGTCGACGATGGCATTCGCGACGAGCATGTCGGTCGCATTGATGTTCCTCATCAGCGTACTGTTGTAGAGGCTCAACCCTGCGTCGGACATGCCCTGAAGGACGGCGTCCACCTCCGCCTGGTACTTCGCGTCGACCGCGTAGTTGTTCGTGTAGTGGAGCCGCATGAAGTAGTAGGTCAGCGCCGACCCGCCGCAGCAGTAGCCGACGATGTAGTCGTCGAACATCTCCTTGCCCTCGACGCCCTTGAGATAGCCTTGGGCGTAGCCGCGCTCGGCATGAGTTCCCCAGACCGTGAGTATCGGTTTGCCGTCGATGACCTGGACGTGGCCGTTGACCTGCGCCGCAGCCGTCAGTGAGCAGGCGAGGAGCAGCAGGGCGATGGTCGTTCTCATGGTGGGGTTCTCCGTGGATGATGGGCAGTGTCAGACTCGCATGGTGAACACACCTTAATCATAACACAGCGGGCGCGCGTCGGCAAGAAGCGGCCTGCTGGAGTAGTGTATCGGTTCTTGTGTAGAAAGGGTTTGGAGGAGTCAGGGGCCCTGATATAGAAAGTGGGCATATCCGTGACGGCAATCACGACCCTTCGGAAAGGGCGACATGCCCGTGAGAGACGGAAGCCTCCCAAAGCCGATGATAGCCAAGCTCTGGACGGAAGTAAAGGACCATGCGGAGGACGAGACAAGCGCCGGCGCCAGGCAGCAGCTGAACGAACTGATCGAGGGCAGGATCGAGGCTGAGTTCGAGGATCTGGTCAGGTGCGGCTGGTACGAGCGCTCGGGGGAGCGGCAGAACTACAGGAACGGCTTCTGGACGCGCGGGCTTCCGACTACCACGGGGCATATCACGGGTCTGAAGGTGCCGAGAGCGCGGAGCCTCGGGTTCAGAAGCAGCTCCTTCGGCTGGTACCAGCACCGGTAGAAAGCGTTCGATCGAGCTGTGCGGACCTGCTCCGTGGGGGCATCCCGACCAGGAAGGTGAAGGCCGTAAGCAGAGCCTTCACGGACGCGGGGATCTCAGCGAGCACAGTGAGCAGGATTCTCAAGGGGGTGGATGAAGAGCTCAGAGGTCACAGAACGCGACCCATTACGGACTCACCTCGCTTCATCTTCATTGATGCGATCTGGATGTCGGTGAGGAAGCGATACAACCGCAAGAGCCCCGTGCTGTTCGCCGTCTCCGTGGATGAGGAGCACAACATGACGCTGTTGAGCTTCAAGCTGGCGTTCTCTGAGAGCCAGCTCGAGTGGGCGTCGTTCCTGAACGACCTGCTGAAGCGCGGTCTGGACGACAGCGTCGTCGAACTCATCGTGCACGATGGCGCAGGAGGCATTATCGCAGCTCTCGCGGAGCTCTTCCCATATACGAAGAGACAGCTGTGCGCGGTGCACAAGGTCCGGGCTGCTGCCGCCTAGCTCAGGAACAAGTCCAGGAGGAACGCGCTCCTTGCCTAGGCCAACGCCATCTATGAGGCCCAGAACGTTGTTGATCCCAGAGAGCGACTGGAGGCGTTCTCGAAGAGGTGGTATCCGGACGAGCCAAGCGCCGTGAACTCCCTCAGGAGGAACTTCGGGACGACCCTTGTCTACATGCAGTTCGAGAAGCGCCTCTGGAAGACCCTGAGAACCACCAATCCAGTGGAACGCTACCAGCAGGAGGTCCGCAGGCGCACCATACCAATGAGGAGCTTTGCCAACGACAGAAGCCGTGAGAGGATGGTCTATGCAATAGTCGCGGGGGTCGACCCGGATGTGCCCATGTGAATCTACACACAACTATGGACACTGCCCCGACGGGCACCCGGAAAGCCCGGTACACAGCCCTCACTGTGTTCTGATGCCACACCGAGGCTCCAGGTTGGGCTCGCCTGAACAAGCCTGTCGGCGGAGGCACGTCTCGCGCGGACCCTCTCCAACTGGCGTGAGGTACGCTATACTCAATGTGGCGTTGCATTTGGAGATGCTTGCGATGGGTGGTCTCCGTGCGTTCATATCGGCCCTCCGTCGCCGCGATCTCAGGAAGGGGAGCTGGAGCTTGTCAAAGAACCTCGGTGTAGCGGCCATCATCGTTGCCGTCGCGCTCTTCTACCTGGGGACCATCCGAGATGGTCTTCAAGGCGGCGGCGACTACGCGATGTACGTCCAGCACGCGAAGAACCTGGCCACGGGTAGCCCCTACGCGGAGACCGGGTACATCATGAACCCGCACTACCGCGATCTCGGACCGCAGTCGTATCCCCCCGGGTATCCCCTGCTTCTCGCGCCGATCTATCGCTGGAGGGGCGTGGACCTCGGGGTGATGAAGGTCCAGGGGATTCTCCTGTTCATCGCGTTTCTGCCGCTCTACTTCGTTCTGATCCGGAAGGAGCTCTCCCGCGCGTACGCGCTGGTCGCACTCCTTATCACGGGGCTCTGCCCCGTCTTCTGGGTGTACAAGGAGAACATCAGTTCCGACTTCGCGTTCCTGCCCTTCCTCTTTGCGGGCCTTCTTCTGATCGACCGGCATAACCGCGGCAAGGCGCGCCGTCTCCCCTGGCTGCTCTTCGGGCTCATGGTGTCGCTGGTCGTGTGGTCCGCCTCGGCCGTGAGATCGCTCGGGCTCACGGTCATCCCAGCGCTTCTTCTGCTCGATGTTCTCAGGCGCCGGAAGATCTCGGGATTCGCCGTCCTCGTCACAGTCGCCACGGGAGCCCTTGTGCTGCTCCAGGGCGCGCTCTTCCCGGGTACGGGGAGCAGCATCGACCTGCTCTGGCCCATCGATCCGGGTGTCGTGTGGTACAGCGCCGTCAAGTACGTGAAGGCCGCAACTGCTGTCTGGAGCAACGGGTACTTCCCCCCACTTCGCGTTGCGCTGTTCGGGCTGACGGGGCTGGCCGCGGTCTGGAGCTTCGTGAGGAGGATCCGTGGACAGGCGACGATCGTGGAGACATTCATCCCCTTCTACGTCATCGCCATCATCGTCTTCCCTTTGGGCTCGTCGCGTTATCTACTCCCCCTGATCCCGCTGTACGTGTTCTACATCCTCCTCACATTCGAGAGCGTGACCTCCTCCCTCGCACCGCGCGCGCGAGGATCCGCGCTCGCTGCACTCGTGTGCATCATCCTGGCCGTGTACGGCGCTCGGTACACCTCTTTGGACTACGGGCCCCTCGAAGGTCCCGCGAAGAGCGCGCACACGGAGGATCTCTTTCAGTACATCCGAGCGGCGACCGGCGAGACTGATGTGTTCGTGGCCAGACGGCCCCGCGTGCTTAGCCTCTACACGGGTCGCAGCGCGTCCGTCTACCATCAGGCGTCGGACGACGATCTGTGGTCGTACTTCGAGCACATCGGCGCGGACTACCTGGTGTCCGGGCCCGAGGACACGGATGGCTACCGTGCGTTCATCGAGAGGTCGGCGGATCGACTTGAGGTAACGCACGAGAACCCGCAGTTCACTGTGCTGGCCGTAGACTGGACCGAGGATCTGGCAAGGAGCCCCGCGAGATGAGGATATGCGACGCAGTGGATTGCGGATGCTCTGCGAGAGAGCCACAGGGACGAGAGCCGGTTTCACGCCCACACCATAGGTCGGCTGCAGAAGCGGTACAACCGCCTTTGCGTTCGCTTCGATGCCATGTACATCAACAGGCTAGATGGCCGCATCGACTCGTCAAGCGGAAAAAAGCTGAGTGGCGTGCGGAGCAGGATCGGCTGCTGCGGAGCATCGAAGAACACAAGGCGGCGAGCGAGTCCTGGGTGGATCAAGGGATCCAGGCTCTCGAACTCGCGGTTCACGGCCGTACGCTGTTCACGACGAAGAAACCCGCAGAGAAGAGGCGCTCTCTGAGCTTCTTGCTTTCGAACCACAGCTGGAAGAACGGTGAGCTCAGTGCCGAGTTCCGACAACCGTTCGACATGTTTGCAGTTGCAGCAACTCCACACCAAGAGAGGAAGGCCGCCGGGGGCGCTCACCGACGGCCTCTCTGAGAGCTGGTACCCCACGTGCTGCGCGCTCCGGCATACAGCTTGACCGGTCTCTACAGTGTCGACTCCCGTCCCCGCGGCGCCGTCGGCTGGCCGACGCGGTCTACGCGGCCGCCCACCGGCGCTTCGCCCCGTGTTTCCCTCAACGAGAAGAGAGAGACCGCAATCGCTTCCTACGAACGCGACAATCTGGACTGCGATGTACTAGCTGTCGTGCTCGAAGGTGTTGTCCCCAAGCAGTTCGCCGACGATATCCGGCTAACCAGGGCCGTTTGTGGATTCGCCCTGCATCGACATCCTGCTGCAGGCTCCCGACCAGCAGACGAGGTCGTAGTCGCTGCTCGTGTTGTAGAGGACGCCTTCCTCTCTGATGGCGTTTGAGTGCTTGACCTGTGGCGTCGACTCGCCCATCAGGGAGAACTCGTTCGAAGGTCGAACGACTCGATGAAGTGGACGTCTACCGGGATCCTGTCCTCCGCCTCGACGTGGACGACGTCGCCGGGCACGAGCTCGTTCCGCGGGATCTCGGGGAGTTCCTCGTCCACGAGGACCCTGCCAGGCGGCTGGATGAGCTACCGGAGGCTCTCCGGGATGCGTCTCACCTTGTACTCCTGAACGAACCTGATCAAAGCGTTCACGACGACGATGACGACCATCACCGTCCCCTCCCGGAAGCTCCCGATGGCGAACGAGATGGTGGCGGCGACGATGCCGAGCACGTCGCGGAACTGCGAGAGAAAGAGGAGGCACTTGGGCGTGGCGGTGTCGGTGGTGGACTCGTTCGGGCCGACCTCGCGGCGCTTTTCCTTCTCGTCGTTCGAGGGGCCCTTCGCGGCATGATACGAAGCCGCCCCCCTCTACTTCAAGGGAGGCAGCTTGGGCAACCTGCGTCTGGGCGGAGACAGACGACCAGGTGCAGCGTTGGCGCCGTCACCTTCCGGCGCGGACCGGAGCTCCGGTGGCTAGCACGGCCCGCCTCTCGCGCCGCTTCTCCTCCGGCCCCGCGAGATGGAAGTCCGCGCTCATGGTGTGCTCCTTCCGTCGCTCCGCTACCCGCGCTCTGCCAAGATGGCCTCGATCACCTGCTCGAGCTGGTCGTCCCTGAGCTCCGGGTAGAGGGGCAGGCTCAGACACGTCCGCGCCAGCTCCTCGGTCACGAGCAGGTCACCCTCGTCGGACCCCATACCACGGAACGGCTCCTGGAGATGGATGGGGATCGGGTAGTGAAGGCCAGTTGCCACACCGCGCCTGCCCAGCGATGCGGCGAGCGCGCTGCGGTCGTCGTCCCGGATGACGTAGAGGTGGTAGATGTGGTTCCCCGGTATCGCCTCCCGCGGCGTGATGACCCGGCAGTCGCCCAGACGCTCGTCGTATGCGGCCGCGAGGGCGCGCCGCCGGTCGTTCCACGCATCGAGGTGCTTGAGTTTCGCGCTCAGGACGGCGCCCTGAATCCCGTCCATGCGGTAGTTGTAGCCGACGTGGTCGTGCACGTAGCGCTCGGTCTGTCCGTGGTCCCGAAGCATCCGCGCTCGGGCGGCCAGGGCGTCGTCGTTCGTCGTGACGGCGCCCGCCTCACCGTAGGCGCCGAGATTCTTCGTGGGGTAGAAGCTGAAGCAGCCGACGGTCCCCATCGAGCCCGCGCGACGCCCCTTGTACTCCGCTCCGGGCGTGTGGGCGCAGTCCTCGATGACAGGGATGCCTCGGTCGCTCGCGATGGCGAGGATGGGATCCATGTCCGCGCACTGGCCGTACAGATGCACGAGGACGATGGCCTTCGTCTTCGGCGAGATGGCGGCCTCGAGCTGTTCGGGGTCCAGCGTGTATGATCTCGGGTCGATGTCGACAAACACCGCGCGCGCCCCGAGGTAGAGGATCGGCCAGGCCGTCGCGACGA
Source organism: bacterium (assembly GCA_025782345.1). Taxonomy (GTDB): domain Bacteria; phylum Joyebacterota; class Joyebacteria; order Joyebacterales; family Joyebacteraceae; genus JALGZG01. The sequence goes on from JALGZG010000015.1 coordinate 8,248, forward strand.
AACTCATCGATACGGAGATGACCTCGTCGCCGGGCCCCACACCCACGGAGCACATGGCCAGGTGCAGCGCGCTCGTGCCGCTCCCGACGGCGACGCATTCCTCCACGCCGCAGTACGCGGCGAAGTCCTCCTCGAACCGGCGCGTCGCCGGGCCATTCGAGAAGCCGACGTCGTCCAGAACCGAGTCGATGGCCGCGCGGATCTCGCCTTCCATGGACGCCAATTGCGCCTTGAGGTCGATGATCGGGACCTTCCGGTTCGTCACGTTCTCCCCCTCTCGCGCCGTCGCTCTTGAGCTGGCCTACTTCCGGATGCGGAGTCCTAAGAGGACGAACGGCCTCAGCATGCGCCACCAGCCGGTGACGGGACGGATCTTCGTGTACTCCACACCCTTCTCGTCGGGGTAGCGCTTGGTCACGGGCACCTCGGTGACCGCGTATCCCAGCGTGTAGGCCTTCCAGTGCACGTAGTATTCGTACTCGTACGTGTCGAGCCAGTCCTGCCAGATGTCGATCTCGGGATCGTCGAGCATGGCGAGGCGGTAGGCCCGGAACCCGTTCGTCAAATCGGTGCAGCGCCGGCGCGTGTAGACCGTGAAGAGGAAGCTCAGGAGCCTGATGGAGACGCGCCGGAAGAGCGGGAGGTTCGGGCTCGTTCCTCCCGGGAGGAAGCGACTTCCCTGCACGTAGTCGATGCCGTCCCGGACGATGGGCTCAACGAGCCGGGGGACCTCCGACGGGTCGTCCTTGCCATTCCCGGCCATGACTACGAGAACGTCGTAACCCTGCTCCTTGGCGCAGGCCACGCAGCGCTTGATGCAGGCTCCGATGCCCTGGCGGTCCTGATCGAGCACCTCGATCCCGCGGGACCGGAGGAGGTCCGGGCCCTCGTCGGTCGAGCCGTCGTTCACGGCGAGGATCTTGTCAGCGACGCGGGCCTCGAGCCCGTCCGCCAGTCGCGCGAGCTTGGAGCCCTCATTGAAGAAGGGGAACATGAGGAGCACGCGGACGCCGGGATACACCGACTCCGGCGATTCCACGGACGCGCGTCCGCCCTCCGACGGCATCGGCGGACTTCCGTGCTCTGCGGCACTGTCGTGCTGGCTACCCGGTGCTATCAGGGTACCTCCGTTCTCGACGCCCAACCGCCCTACTCCGGTGACCCCCTCACGAACCGCGCCGGATTGCCCACCCACACCTCGCCCCCCGGCACGTCGCGCGTCACGACGGCGCCCGCGCCGATCGCAGCCCCGGCGCCAATGCTCAGTCCACACAAAATCACGGAGCCGGATCCGATAAAGGCGCCCTCCTGGACGTACGTCGGGATGACCTCCCAGTTCTCCTCGGTCTGCAGCTTGCCGTCGGCGTTGGTCGCGCGCGGGAAAAGCGTGTTCGTGAACATGACCCCGTGACCGACGAAGACGTTGTCCGCGATGTGCACGCCCTCGCAGATGAACGAGTGACTCGAGATCTTACACCGCTTCCCGATTACCGCGTTCTTCTGGATTTCGACGAACGCCCCGATCCTGGTTCCGGCTCCGATCTCGCACCCGTACAGGTTAACGAAGCCGAAGATCTCCACGCCCTCTCCCATCACGACATCATCTGCGATCCGGCAGTAGTCCATCTCTTCTCCCTTCGCCGCGCTTCTGGGCATCTGATAGTGCGGCAGCGCCCGGAACCGGCGGTGTCGCGCCACAGGCGGGAGCTGCGAATCGTGCCGGGACGCCTACTCCCTTCCCTCCTCCGAGTCCGTCACGATGTTCTTGCGCTCCTCGTTCGCTATCATCACTGAGCTGTTCCGCTCCTCGAGCACGTAGTAGAGCGGCCGGTCCCGCACCTCCCCGAGCAGCCGGCCCACATACTCGCAGAGCATCGAGAGGATGAGGAACACGAAGAGGAGCATCACGGACACCTGGAGCGACAGTGTCGCCCAGCCGGGGACGACGTCCTCCGCCAGCAGTCGGACGAGCACCACATAGATGATGTAGAGGGTGTTGACGGCGCTCAGGGCCAGCCCGAGGAGGCTCACGGCCCGGAGCGGATGGGTGGAGTTCGCGACCACCATGCTGATGGCTGTCCGAACGGCCTGGCCGAGGGTCTTGCTCCGCGGCCGCTTACGGCGATGGACGAGCTCGTACGTGAAGCTCTCGCTCCCGTACCCGACGTACGCGCTGAACGTGCGGAGGTAGCGGAGGCGGTCCTTGATGCTGATCATCGCGTTCAGCGCCTGCCGGCTGAAGACGCGGAAGTCGGTCGAGTTACGGGGCAGGCTGATCTTGAGGATGCGGTTGAAGTACCAGTAGAGGAGCCTCGCCCCCGTCCGAAGGAGGAGCGAGTCACCCTTCCGGTCCTTCCGAACGCCGAAGACAACGCCGACACCCATCCGGCACTGCTCGACGATCCTGGCAATGAGCTCGGGCGGATCCCGATCGGGCTGCATGACGACGGCGAAGTCGCCGATCACCGAATCGAGGCCGGCCGAGAGGGCCGTCTCCTGCCCGAACCGGCGCGACAGCCGGACGAGCCGGATGCACTCGTGCTTTCGGAGCGCCTCGGAAACCTTGTCCACGGTCTCGTCGCTCGACCCGTCGTCGACGAGCACGAGCTCGTAGTTGGCGTACTCGCGTCTCAGAACGCCGATGACGTCCTCGATGAAGCTCTCGATGATGTCTGCATCATTGTAGAGAGGCGCGACGACCGACACAAAGCAATCCGAGCGTTTCATTAGGGGGCTCCCGTCCGTCCGTGGGGCTCAATCTCGTACTCGATGATATCATAGATGTTGTCGATCTTCCCACCCATGAGGCAGGTCAGGTTCGGCAGCCCCCAGTCCTTCATATAGAGAACGGGACGGCTGTCGTCGAGCTCGCTCTTGGGAAGCACGGTCTTCACCTCCCAGAGCGAGTCCACCTGGCGGCACTCCTCGAGGCATGGCATGTAGCGCGACGCGTCCTTGATCATGTGGAGCCCGCGCGATCTCTTGGGAACGCGCTCGAAGTACTCGTAGGCGTCCATGTAGGCCGTGCCGCTCGTGTCCCGCCACTCGCAGTGAGGAGTGTAGCGCACGTGCGAGAGCGTGTGGAGGCCGAGCGGAGGAAACGGCATGATGGAGAAGAACGGACCGCACATGAGCGTGATGCCGCGGTGCGCAATCTCCTCGGGGACCTCCACGAGCGCCATCTCTGTCATCTCGTGCTTGAGGTAGAGGCTCGGGAGTCCGGAGTCGACCAGGAGCTTATTCAGGCGAGAGTACGTGCAGTTGAGCACGGACGAGGCCGTGATCCGGTCCTCGCCACCAGTCGACTGACACGTGACCTCGAGCACCGAGTCGCCCGCCCCAGAGACCGTCAATGCCTCCGTCTCGAAGCGAACCTCGATGTCGGCGGCGTCGAGGTCGCGCACGACGATCTCCTTGAGCTTGACCGGGTCGAAAGCGTACTCCCGAACGGAGAAGACCGCGTCCACGAGATCCGGGTTGAAAAGCCTCTGGACCTCCTTGGGTGCTGGGGCGATGGGGGCGCCGATCCGTTCGCAGAAGAGGCGGAATTGCTCACCGGTGACCTTCGAGAAGAGCTTGCCCACGGCGTAGTACTTGTCGAAGTCGCTCACGATGCACTCGCCGTACTCCTCCGTGAAGCGCGGGAAGTTCACGCGGCACCGGAGCGCGGTCAGGAGGCTCCGCGGGTAGTGGTAGCCGTTGTGCACGCGCGCCTGGTTGACGTAGGAGGCGCGCTGGAGGAGATCCGCCTCCCGCTCGAGCACGACGACCCGTTGGCCGGCCTCCCGCTTGAGATGCAGGGCGAGTGAGCAGCCGAAGAAGCCGCCTCCAACGACGATAGTGTCGTAGTCAGTCACAGATTCCACCGGGTTCGTTCGGCAGGCCCGCACGTGGCTTCCCACTCTCGGTTCGCGCGGACCGCTCCATGCTACTCAAGTTCATCGAAGCGAGCATACCTGAGCCCAGCCGCGAATGGAAGGTGTGTTTCCCTCCTGCGTGTCGGCGCGGTATACTCTCTTGCTGAAGTACGAGAGAGATGACAACTCGGGAGGCCAGACTGCGGTTCGCGAAGCCGTGCGAAAGGAGCCTCACATGAAGGGAATCCCGCTCATTCTCCTGGCCGTCTTCTTGGGCGCGATCGGCCAGATTGTCCTCAAGCGGGGGATGCAGCTCTACGGGGAGGTGTCCGCAGCGGGGGTCTGGGGACAGCTCATTCCCATCCTGACGACTCCGCAGGTCGCCATCGGCTTCCTCTGCTATGGTCTGAGCTCCGCGCTCTGGATCGCCGTCGTGTCCAACACCGACTTGAGCCTGGCGTACCCGATGATCAGCGCCGGCTACGTGATTGTGTTCGTTGCGTCGTGGCTGTTCCTCGGGGAGCACATCTCTCCCCTGAGACTCACCGGCCTTCTCATCATCGTGGCCGGGGTGGTGATCATCTCGAGGAGCTAGGCCCCCGAGCCTCGGCTACCGGCGCCAGCCAACTGCAATCAGCCTGCCGAAACGCGAAGTGCGCGTATCACGTTCCATTGGGCAGGATAGTCCGTCGGCGATTTCGGCCGCATAGGCGCGGCGGCCTGATCGGCTCTTCGCTTCCGCCCGCCCCAAGGCTATCTCGGCAGACCGAAGACACGTTCGGCGCCGTACACATGGACTGCAGCGTCCCCCGACTGCGCCCCCACCACCTGTACGCTGCTCGCTCTGCCGCGCCGCGCTGTGCCGCGTGCCACCGCGCGCTGCCACGCGGGAACTGCCTCGTGCTGAGGGCCACCACGATTCGGCGCCGGCGCTACTTCGCCGTGAGATCCACGACTACTCCACTCGCATCCACCGCGATCGTGCCCGCGCCCTTGTGAGCGAGCTCGAACCCGTCGCCGACTATCCGGAGTGCGGTGAAGCGTCGTACCTCGGCATCGCGCTCGTTCGGGACTGGAGTGGCGGAGGCCGGTGCGGCGATCGCGTCTCCGTCCACGGTGACCGTCTCGACGCTCGGCGCGTAGAAGACGACGGTTTTCCTGTATCCGTCGTAGTCGTTCACCTCGAGCAGACCTACACCATGGAGTTCGAAGAAGGTCTCGTCGCGCTCGAGCGTGTAGACGTCGTAGCGGTCGCAGAGTTCGTGTACACCGCGGTCGACGACGAGCCGGCGCGCCGAAGTTGAGCGCGATCGGTAGAGCCCGTTCGTGTCGAATGCGATCTCGATCCTGCTTCCTCGCTGTTGCTCGAACACCGCCAGCGCCTCACGGTACGCGGCGAGGTGGCTCTCTATCGACCTCCCGGCCGCGGCCAGGAGGTCGGGGTAACCGTGCCGCGCCTTGGCGGCCTCGATGAGAGCAGCGTGGTCTTCCTCGGTCAATTCCAGCCGCTCCCCCAGCAGGCGCGCGTAGGTGAAGTCCCGTGTGGACCGCTCGGCCTCCGGCTGCCAGTCGACGTCGAAGTAGTCGAGCAGAAATCCCTGAGCGCTCGCCACCGGGTAGATCCTGTTGCGCGGGAGGTCTTCTATCGGGATGGCGCCGTCCAGCATCGAGTCCCGGAAATCGTCGAGCAGGAATCCCGGCAGCACTGCGGGCGCCAGACCGTCCTTGAGGGGAGGAGCATCCGGCACTGACGACTGGTAGTCCAGTACCCGGGCGAAGTCGAGGCAGCGGAGCTCGACGTAGCGCGCCGTACCCTCTCTCGTCTCCTTGCCGCCCTCGTACGTTGCGATGAAGCTGTCAGTGCGCGCCCACCTGTGCGACCGCACGGCGACGAACTGCGCGGTAGCCTCACGGGCGAGTTCGGCATCGTCCGCCCACGCGGCCTCAACCGCGTCCACCAGAAGGGCCATCTCGAGGTAGGCGAGAGCCGCGTTCTCCACATCCTCGATCGGATACACTTGTTCCCTCGCCCACTCGATGTCGCCGAAGACCTCGTTCTGATACTCGTGGAACGCCTCGTGGACGACGTACGCGAACATCTTGAGTTCGAGGTCCTCGAAGGACTCCGACATCGACTCCGGGAAGCCGACGGCGACGGTCCGTACCCCGCCGGCGTCGTAGCCGAATGCGAGTTGCCCGACGAGGTTCCCGACCTGGCCCTCCTTGTAGCAGATGTTGGTACCGACATCGGGCCAGTTCGGCGGCGGCGGCCCGAACCCCTCGGCCCCGTCTCCGCAGTTCAGGAGAAGCGCCCATCGCTCCGGGATGTAAACCAGGAATGGCTGCCGGGCCAGATCGTAACCCGGCCAGATGTCTCCGGAGCGGTGTTCGAAGAGCTGGATGACACCCTCGCAGACCCTGAGGATGTCGAGTTCCATGTCAGTGAGCGCATCGCCGGCCTGAGTGGGACTTGAAGAGGAGACTCCCTGCGCTGCAGGAGTTCCGGCAGCTGTGTCAGTGGCCCCTTGCGTGGCGGCCGCCGCGGCGGCCATGGCCAGCGCCGCAAGGGCGACCGCCGCCAGCACATGAGTTCTCAGCGTCATGTTCGTCACCTCCTGGAGGTAGAGTGTATCCCACCAAGTGATAGGAGCCATCGCTCCTCTCGGGCCGTGCTCCTGTCTGTTGGACACCGCGATTCAGCACAGCGTGTGATGGCCCATGGTCATTTATCCTTGCATCTTCGCACGACATCTGCGAGTCTGTCATTTGAGGTGGCTTCAACGAGGCCACCTGCCATTGCAGTTCCGGTGAATTGCCCGGAATCACCGTAACTCAGGAATGGACGTGCCCAAGCCGCCACGCAGCCTCTCTGTAGGGATCAGCGACCGCGTCATCACCGCATGGTGCATGTACGACTGGGCGAATTCCCCTTTCGCGACGACTCTCATGTCGGCGCTCTTCCCGCCGTTCTTCCGTTCGCTCGTGATAAACGCCGGACTTCCTGTCAGAGACGCGACCGCGTTCTGGGGCTACACCGCCGCCGCGGCGCTGCTGATAGGCGCGGTCATCTCGCCGCTTCTGGGCGCTGTTTCCGACTTCACCGGGGGGAAGAAGAGGTATCTCGGTATCTTCGCCGGGATCGGCATGGTGGCGACCGCGGCGTTCATCTTCATAGGCGACGACACGTGGTCGCTGGCGGCGGTACTGTACATCATCGCCGCCATCGGTTTCTCCGGCTCCATAGTCTTCTACGAGTCGCTGCTCCCGCATATCACGACCAAGAAGACCATCGATGCCGTCTCATCGCGCGGCTACGCCATCGGCTACCTGGGCGGCGGCACGCTGCTTGCCATCAACGTGCTCTGGGTCTCGCACCCCCAGTGGTTCGGAATGCCCGACATCGGCTTCGCTTCTCCATCCCTTTCTTCGCGAGGGTCCCGGAACCGCACGTCAACGGGAGCAGGAGGAGCGGGCCTGATCGCGCCGTCCTGCTGGAGGGGTTCTCGCGCCTGGCCCGCACCTTCCGGGAAGTGCGGAAGTACAAGCAGCTCCTGGTATTCCTCGTCGCCTTTTGGGTCTACAGCGACGGGATCGGCACCATCATCCGCATGGCGACCGCATACGGCGACGAGATAGGCATCGGCATCACCGATATGATGCTTGCACTCGTTATCACCCAGTTCATCGCCGTGCCGTTCACGTTCGCGTTCAGCCGCCACGCCGGCAGGTTCGGGGCGAAGCGCTCGATACTGCTGACGCTTATCGTCTACGCGGGCGTGACTGTCTCGGCGTTCTTCATGAAGACCGCGCTCCACTTCTACGTTCTCGCGTTCATCGTCGGCACCGTGCAGGGCGGTGCCGGCGCGCTGTCGCGCTCGCTCTACGGGGCGATGGTCCCCAAGAGCCGCTCGGCCGAGTTCTTCGGGTTCTTCAGCCTCTCCGCGAAGTTCGCCGGCATCGTCGGGCCGCTGATCTTCGGGCTCGTGAGCCAATTCACCGGCCAGAGCCGGTTCTCCATCCTCACGGTCATCGTCTTCTTCATCGCGGGCGCCATCGTCCTGACGCGCGTCGACGTCGATGAGGGCATCCGTGTCGCGCGCGAAGCGGACCGTGACGCCGAGTCCGGCGAACTCGCGACCATCAGTCCCCGGATACCGGCCTAGGCGGGGCTGCGCGGGATGCTCCCCGCATGCACGCCGAATGAAACCTCCAGCTCATGCGTAGTGTCTGATGGAGTGACAGACGGGGGAGGCATCCCGCGGTCTCATGCGGGGGCCGCAGCAGGCTGTACGCCGCCCCGACGGGCAAGTACCGGTGCGAAGGCACCGTTCCCTACTGAATGGAGACTCACATGTCCGAGAAGACACGCATTGAGGAGTTCGAGGTCACGGGCGAGAAACTCATTGAGACCGTCAAGCAGATCATCCGCGGGGGGAACATCAGGCGCGTGGCCATCAAGAGCGAGAAAGGGGAGAGCCTCATAGAATTCCCCCTTACACTGGGTGTTGCAGGCGCTCTGATACTGCCCCAGCTCGCAGCGATCGGCGCCATCGCGGCCCTCGTCACCAAGTGTTCGATCGTCGTTGAAAGGTCGTCGAGGTGGATGAACAATGATTCAGTTCGGAGATGACGACCAGTGGTCGTAAGGCAAGACAACCAGCGGTCGTGAGGCGAGAGCGACACCGCATGTCGGCGGTCGACGGGTCGAAAGAAAAAACTCGACACGCTTCAACCCCGCGGACGCGTCATCGGTCAGAGCCTATGATGCGCCGATAGTCGTGTCGGCAAAGAAATCGCTTGACGGGGCAAGGCGCAGGTCAGTAGCATACCCATCACACCGTTCGTGCCGTACAACCCATGAACCTTCGAGAGGAGATGCCGGGTGATCAACATCGAACGACCGATACGCTCGAGATCGCACCTCGAGGGCCCACCTTCGTAGCTAGCTCTTCTGCTTAGCCAAGGTGTAAGCATAGCGGCCCCTCAGGAAGTGCGGGGCCTGCAACTCGTTGCTGCCGATCTCGAACAGAGTGTATCGGGCAACGTGGCATTCTGTTTGCCCGATGCTCGGGCAGGCAGGACGGCGGGCAGGCCGGGTATTTCGAGCACTAATGAGGAGCACACTATGGCTAAGAACATCACAGCACATATGAGGTACCGTCTCGCCGCGGTGGCATTCGCCGCAGCCGGCGGGGCGTCGTGCCTGGGGGCGATGTTCGGCCATCACACGATGACGCTGCTGGTTATCGGGATGATGAACCTGGCAGCGAGCATGTTGATGATGAGTCTACGTCCCCCCAAGGGAGCCGTCAGAGAGGAGCCGCGACAGACACGCGCGCGCTGTTCCCGCGACAAGCAGACGGCCGAGCTGACCGTCAGGACGCTGAAGGCGGACTGGCACCAGGCGAAGCCGGCGGACACGACACTTGAACTCATGACCGACGTGGGCGCGCCGCGTCCACGCGAAAGGAAGAACAGAACATGGAGTATCTGATCAGCGCACAGGACGAGAGCGACAGGCGGTATCAGAGCCTGCTCGACGTCTCGAACGCGGCCGTCAGAGGAAGAAGCAAGAGTCTGAACGTGATACGCGTTTTCAATATCAAGATCAAGCTCGAGACCCAGCCTGCCCGCTAGGTCAACCGAAAGGAACCGACAACACGGAGATTGCTAGCGATGATGACAGGAAGAAACTCAAGAGACGGAGATTGCTGATGATGTCGATACGACCGTTCGACTTCAGCGACGCCGACTACCAGGCGCTCGCGGACATCTCAAATGCCGTCTGGCCCGACAGGCCGAGCGTGCCGCAGGCCACGAAGGAGAACGACAAGCGGCGCGACCCGAAGTACTACTTCCAGCGCCTGATCGTGGAGCGCGGCGAGGAGATAGTCGCCAGTGCCATCCGGCGCTCTACGACCACATCATGACGGACCTGGCGGAGCGCGGTCCCAGGATCTTCGAGTCCAATGCCCGGGAGGACAGGCAGGAGGGGATGGACTTCCTGGAGAAGCGTGGGTACAAGAGGACCATGCGCGACCAGGTGTCCGAGCTTGTGGTCGCCGATTTCGATCCTGCGCCGTTCGGCTGGACCACCGACCGCATGACGGAGATCGGGGTCGAGATGCGGACCGTGCCGGAGCTCGAGGCCGACGGCGTCGACTGGAAGCGGGAGCTGTGGGAGCTCGAGCACGAGCTGATGCAGGATGTTCCGACCGACGACCCGGTGACGCAGCAGCCGTTCGAGCGCTGGGTGGAGTGGCTCACGCACCCGGGCTTCATCCCGGAGGCGTACTTCATCGCGATCAAGGACGACAGGTTTGTCGGCGTGACGAGCCTGTGGCAGTCCCTTGCGGAGAAGGACAAGCTCCACACGGCACTGACGGGCGTCGTGAGGAGCATGCGCCGGAAGGGGATGGCGACCGCGCTCAAGGTGCGCGCGATCGAGCTTGCGCGCGACCGCGGATCCCGGGTCATCAGGACGGACAACGAGGAGAAGAACCCGATGTACGACCTCAATGTCCGTCTCGGCTTCAAGCCGGTGCCGGCCTGGTGGACCTACAGGAAAGAACTCAAGAATCCAAACGGAGACACACCAACACCGCGCGGTACTCGACATATCCAACACGCTGTGGCCCGACGAGAAGCAGGGTCTGGCCGAGTTCAAGTACGAGGACGACAGTCGCGACCCGGAGTACACGCACGCGCGGTTCGTCGGTGAGGTGGACGGGAAGATAGTAGCGTCCGGCGTCTACGGGCACTGCACCTGGAGCCACGTGCCTGGCAAGTACCTCGTGTTCGTCGATGTCCATCCCGACCTGGCAAGTACCTCGTGTTCGTCGATGTCCATCCCGACCGCCACAAGCAGGGTTACGGTGGTCAGTTCTACGATTTCCTCATGGGCGAACTCGCGAAGGGCGACGCCGACACACTCATGACGTGGACGCGCGACGACAAACCCGACTACATTCGCTTCCTCACAAAGCGCGGGTACGAGTTCGCGATGCGGTACGCCGTCTCGCGGCTCGACGTCGAGGAGCTCGACCTGTCGGAGTTCAACTGGACACCCGGCAAGATGAAGGAGGGTCGATCCCGACTGGAAGTGCTCGTGGTACGATCTCGGATGGGAGCTCTTTCAGGACGTGCCATTCGTCGACGAGCCCACGCGGCCCACGTTCGAGATCTGGAGCAAGCGGTTTACGAGCCCAAGCTACCAGGAGAACCTGCACTGGTTTGCGAAGGACGGCGACCGGTTGGTGGGCTACACGGGTCTCTGGTTGTCGGAGGCCGACCCGGAAAAGATCTACACGGGGCTGACGGGCGTCGTCAGAAGCCACAGGCGGAAGGGCATCGCCACGGCGCTCAAGGTCCACGGGTTCACGCGCGCGAAGGAACTCGGCAAGAAGAGCATCGAGACGGACAACGAGGAGAAGAACCCGATGTTC